>PUNN01000391.1 GCA_003552605.1 Phycisphaeraceae bacterium | reverse complement strand
GCCGCCGGCCGATATCGCCACGCAGGATGCCCCGGCCGGCCTGGCGCTGTGGAACTGCCTGACGGCGGAGAAAAACAACGGCAACTGGCTGGCCCACGATGTGCCCGAGCGCCCATTCACCCCCGGCGGGGCCAACGCCGTGTTCACCGATGGCTCGGCCCGCTGGATCGAGCACGAGGACATGGAAGGGATGTTCGAAGGACACGCTGCCCACGGCAACCAGTTCTGGTGGCCCAGCCCCCCGGCCCACCTGCGAAACAACTAACTTCCGCCGCCCCCGGCACCCCCCGCCGCCCCCCGCCGCACTCTTCATACTCCATCAAGCTATCGCCCGGCGCGTAATGGGCGCCATCGTAAAACCAAGACCGTCGCCGTCATCGTCACTGCGAGGTAGCCTGAAAGACGAACCGCTGGTAGAGGAAGGCCAGCACGAGCAGGCTCACGCCGAGGCCGAAGAAGCTGAGTACGCGGTAGAGGTCTTCGAGGTGGCCCATGTCGAGGATGAAGACCTTGCATGCGGTGGCGGCCATGACCGTCAGCGCTGCTGCCCGCAGCAGGTGATGGTGCCAGATGATGCCCGCGATCAGTACCACGGTGCCGTAAACCATCCACGCCGCGGAGTAGGTGTACATCTCGGCGTTGCCCGGCCATTCACCGGCGAGGACCGGCCCGTGAAAGGCCTGGCGCACCTGGAGGCTGACCATCAGCCACAGCAGTGCCAGCGCGGCCACCACGAGCCCTGCGGGCATGCGGGGCCACGCCCAATTTCGCGGGGTGAAGGCGATCAGCAGCATCACCGCCGCGGGAAGACCGTAGGCTGTCAGGAGGTTATTGAACACGGCCACCGTGCCGACGGCTTCCCCGGTCAACAGCGGATTACGGCCGAGGGCGACCGCGGACAGGGCGATGAGCGTTGTGGCCGTGGTCAGCAGCAGCCCGCCATGTTCGAGCACCGGGCACGCGATACGGCCGCCCCGGGCGATCAGGGCCCAGCCGGCCAGCAGCCAGAGGGTGATGATGCCACCCCAGGCAGCGAGTGTGATGGGCATGGCCGAGAGGTCGCCCCCCTGCGTGATGTGATGCGTGTGCAGGCTGAGCATTGCTGCGAGCAGCGCCACAGCGCCGATCTCGTAGAGTGAGCTGAGCCGGCCCTGCCACATCTGCCGCAGCAGCATCGCCGCGGCAAGCAGCATAAGCGCTGGCAGGCCGTAGCCAGGCGTCACGGCGTTGAACAGGGCCACTTCGCCGATCGGATAGTCCAACACGGCCGGGTTCAGCAGCAGCCCAGCGCCGACAGCCAGGGCCAGTGCCGAAGCCACCAACGCGGCGGTCGTTGATCGCCGCCATCGCTCGACCCATGCCAGCAATGGAAGCTGCGCGGCCAGCGCAATGGTCAAGGCGAAGCGATCGAGTGATGGAATGTTGAGCAGGGTGTGGCTGATATACATCCCCGCCCGCTCGGCCCCATCGCTCGCGGCGAACACCAGGCACGCGCTCGCCGCGATGGTAAGCACATCGATGGCCGCCGTGCTGCCCTCCTGTTGGCGGGCACGGCTCCACATCGTCACGATCGTGCCGGCGAACAGGGCTGCCGCCACCGTCCACGGCATCCACCATGCCATCTGTTCGATCGGCGCCTGCCCCGAAGCCCACGCCAGCAGCAGCGCGGTGACGGTGCCGCACGCGGCGATGCCGGCCCATTGCGCCGGAATGCCGCTGCGCCACAGCGCTGCAATGCCGAACAGGCCGAGCACCGCCGCCGTGATCAACAGCATCGCCTCGCCGTGGTCAGGCAGCGATCCTGTAGTGGTCAACCACATGCGCCCGGCAGGGAGGGCCACCGCCATGAAGGCACCGAACCATGCCAGTGGCAGCCAGGGCCGCCAGATGCGCGCAGCGGCGAGAACCAGCAGCAGGAAGCCGAGCATGAACGCCCATTCGGCCTGCGCCAGATCATTGACCGCCGCGAGCACCAACAGCATCACGAAACCACCGACCACGGCAAGCTGCGAGGTCAGCGCTTCGAGGCTGGTGTCGCGCTGGCGAAGTGGATAGACCAGCCATGCCATGGCGCCGACACTGAAGGTGACAAACAGCGCCACCCAGACGGTCGGCTGCTCCTCGCTGAAGCCGGCGATCCACCAGCCGGCCCATGCAAAGCTGCCCAGCAGCGCCGGCAAGCCCAGCCATGTCCAGCCCCGATGCCTCGCGACACCGACGAGCACCGCAAGCAGCACCGCGAGATAACCGAACAACACCACAGGGCTCGGCTCCTCCGTCGGCCCGACCAGCGCGGGTGTCAGCATGCCGCCGAGCAGACCGACCACGGCGACGACCTGACCGTGTCGAAGCGACAGCACCATCGCCCCGGTCGCCGCGACCGCCAGTGCAGCAAAGCCGACCGCCGGATGCAGAAGCCCCCACAACTGCACGGCGGCGAACACGCTCGCGAACACGCATGAGACACCGGCCGCGCTGAGCCCCTGTGCGATCATGTTCCAACGCCGGTGAATCCATTCGGCCAGGGCCGTCATCGCCAGGCCGCCGATCACACCGAGGATGATGCGCATCTGCTCGGTCAGCACGCCTTCCTCGACGGTGTACTTGACAAAGAAGCCACCGGCGAGCGCCAGGGCGATCGCACCGACCCAGACGGGAATCCACGTGGCGAGGCGGCGCTCCCACGTGCCGGTGCCATGCGTGTCTCGGGGCTCAACATCGGCCGAAGGGGGCGATACTGACGTTGATTTGTCACCAGGCGCAGGCGCGGCGGCCTTGGCGGGGGGTTGACCACTGCCCTCGGCCGCAGCGGCCGCCGGGGATGGACTCGCCGCATGCGCGCGGCCTGCATCTTCACGCGATGCGGCCGCGGACTTGGGCGCATCCGGGGATGGGGCTCCGGGCCCGGCCGTATCGGATGGGCCTGCGAGTTTCCGGGGGTCGCTGGGCCGGTCCATGGAAGCGGCGGGGCGTGCCGACGCCGCGCCTGGTGTGGTGTTGGAGGCACTCTCGGCCACTTCGCCCTGCCCCGAGGGTCGAGGCGAATGGGGCGTAGATGCCCGTTCGCTCTGCGCTGGCTGCTTCTGCGGTGCCGGGGTCTCTGTTGCAAGCGGTGGAGGCGGGGGTGCGGGCGAGGCGCCCGGCCTGCTTCGCCGCGGCGCCTGTTCTTGTCCGGGCCCGCCCGTGTCGCGCTGAATCTTCGTCATGGCCTCGCGGAGGCGCTGTTGTTCCCGCAACACCATGATCATGATGATGAGGTTGGTCAGTGGAAGCACGATGAGCAGGATGATCGCGGCGATGATGAATGTTTCGAGGTACATGGCCAGACTCCTTCCAACCCCCGGCCCCCGGCCCCCGGAACCCGGCCCCCCGGACTCCCGCAACCCGCACGGCCGCAAGCCGTTGGGACGGTGAAGCGCAGCGAAGCCGCCCGGAAGTCGATGAACTTGCCGGGGAGGTGGGGTGACGTGGCGGTGGGCCGTTGACCGAGGCCATCGAGAGCGGGCATGCCCCGCGGCTACGCTACCTGCGCGTGCGGGAACACGTCGCGGCCCTTTGCCAACCACGCCACCCCCGATCCCCCGGCGAAAGCTCACCCCCCATCGCGGAAGCACCCCGAAAGCCCGGCCGCCGCAAAATGGGCGGCACGGAGGTTTAATGCAATCGCGATGCCATGGCAATATCCATAGCCGTAAACTACTTTAGCATCCTGACTTACATTCAAGATTCCCATTTCCTCCCGCATCCGCAATGGGCGGGTCCGCCATGCATCCAATGTCGTCATCTGTACATTCCATGTACGACCCACTGGTTCGTGACGGCCCTTCTGGAGGGATGAAGCAGGTGATGCGGTCGCCGCGGCGCAGCATATCGGTCTGATCGGTACGATGAGTTGTCACCAGGTCACCAGGTTGGTCGTTGTCCCGTCCCACCATGATCTTCGCCCCAGGTAAGGAAGGTTTCCATGCGACCCAGCCGCGTCCTTCAACGATGGCAACAGGGCCGGCCGGCCCTCTGCACGATGGTGCATCTGCTTGATCCGGCCGTGACCGAGATGGTCAGCCTGCTTGGCTTCGACTGCATCTGGCTTGACCTCGAGCATCATTCGACCAGTGTCGAAACGACATCACAGATGATGCGCGGGGCGCGCATCGGCTTTGGGGATGTGATGGCGCGGCCGGGCAAGGGTGAGTTCATGCGGATGGGGCGGCTGCTCGATGCCGGGGCGCAGGGGATTCTGTATCCGCGCTGTGAAAGTGTTGATGAGGCGGCCGAGGTCGTCCGATGGGCGCGGTTCGCGCCGCGGGGTGAGCGAGGCTTCGATGGGACAGGTCCGGACTGCCCTTACGGCTTCTTTGATCCGGCCGATTACATCGCCAGCGCCAATGCCAACACCTTCATCGCCCTCCAGGTCGAAAGTCCGGCCGCGGTCGGTGCGGCCGGTGAAATGGCGGCGATCGATGGGGTGGACATGGTCTTCTTCGGCCCGGCCGATTATTCGATCCTCGCCGGCCATCCGGGTGAGTTTCAGCACCCGGATGTCGAGGATGCCGCCGCGCGCGCCTGCCGCGCCACCCGCCGCAGCGGCAAGCACTTCGGCACGCTCTGCTTCGATGGTGACCACGTCAGGCGCATGATTGATCTCGGCGCCACGTTCATCGCCATGGGCAGCGATATCAACCTGCTGCGTACCGGCTTTGCCGACTTGCAGTCACGGATGCGAGAGCTGGGCGTGTAGGGGAGACGGCGAGACGAACGCCCGGCCCGAACAACGGCACCTGCGCAAGGTGTGGTTCCCCCTCTCCCCATTTCCGGGGGTGGGAGAGGGGGCGGGGGTGAGGGGTGGCGCACCTTGTGTTGCGGCGATACTGGAGGTGATCATGTCCGTGCCTCGGATTCGTCAGTATGGTGCGGTGCACGCCCTGTGCAACTCCCCTCACCCCGGCCCTCTCCCGAAGGGAGAGGGAGGAAGATGGAGGCCACCGGTTCCTTATCAGCGCAGAAGGAGACAATTTCAGCGTAGATCGAAGCGACGGCTTTGACAGCGATTGGCGATGAACCTGCTTCTTCAGATGCTCAGCCACACATCCACGATCCCCGCTGCGCCGAGCAGCAGGCTGACGATGGCGTTGAGCGTGAAGAAGGCCAGGTGCAGCCGTTTTGTGCCGCTTTGCCGGATGATGAGGTGTTCAAGCAGCAGAAGCAGGGCCACGGCGAGCACCGCAGCGCCGGTGATCCATCCCAGCAGCGGGCTGATCCACACCATCAATGCCAGCGCTGCCACCGCCGCGGCGTGCAACCCGCGGCTGATGTGGACCGCCGCGGCCGGGCCGAGGCTCGCCGGGATGGAAAACAGACCATCACGCCGATCGACCTCGACATCCTGAAGTGCATAAAGCACATCGAAACCGGCCACCCAGCACAGCACCATCATGGCCAGCAGCAGCAGGCTCGCATCCAGCACGGCCGGGGGATGCACAGCCACCGCCGCGGCCAGCGGCCCAACCGCCAGGGCAGCGCCGAGCATCAGGTGACAGGCCCATGTGAACCGCTTGGTGAAGCTGTAACCCGCCAGCCACGCCAGCACCAGCGGGCTCAGCAGCAGCGGCCAGATGTTGTTCTCCAGCAGCCAGAACATCGCCGCCGCGAGGATGAACAGCAAGCCGCTGAGGGTCGCAGCGCTGAGCATGCCCCCCGCGCCGAGCCGCCCACTGGGCACGGCGCGCCCGGCAGTGCGGGGGTTGGCTGCATCGAACCCGGCATCCGCCCAGCGGTTGACCGTCATGGCGAAGGTGCGGCCGGTCACCATGCAGGCCACCACCAGCGCGATCGCCGCCGCGGTGGGCAGCCGGCCGTCGAGCGCCGGTGCCATGAAACCCGCCCAGAGGGCGAAGGGCAGCGCGAAGATGCTGTGGCTGAGCTTGATATCCGCCGCGATCAGCCGGAACCGTTGAAGCAGGCCCGCATTTTCAGGGATGCTCATGGGCGATTCAGTCATCGGCCGTGGTTCCTTCCTGCATGCTGCCACCACCGCCACCGCCACCCGCTTCGGCCTGCGCTTCACCCCACCGCAGCGGCAGGTCATGGCCGATCCCGAGCAGGTCGAGCACGCGGGCGCAGATGAAGTCGAGCAGGTCCTCGATGGAGCGGGGCATCATGTAGAAGCCGGGGTTGGCCGGGCAGACGATGGCGCCGGCCTCGGCCGCCTTTTCCATGTTGCGGATGTCGACAAGTGACAGCGGCGTTTCACGGTGGACGAGGATCAGCGGCCGGCGCTGCTTGAGCGTGACGTGGGCGGCGCGATGGCAGAGATTCTGCGCGCTGCCGAGGGCCACGGCCGAGAGCGTGCTCGATGAGCAGGGGACGATGATCATGCCATCGTGAAGAAACGACCCGCTTGCGATACTCGCCCCGACGTTGCGATGGGCGTGGAGGATGATGTTCGAAGCCTCCCGCCCGCACCTCGCCCCGCCGATGAGGGCCTCGAGGTCAACCCGTTCCATGCCCAGCTCATCATGAATGATGCGCTGTCCGAGCGGTGAGATAACCAGGTGAACTTCCACACCGGCATCGAGCAGCAGTTGCACCATCCGCTGCGCGTACGCGGCCCCGCTGGCGCCGGTGATGGCCACGACGATCCGTTGTGGGCGTTGCTTGCTCATCGGGCAGTGCTCTGTCAGGGCCGGCCTTGCCGTGCGGTCGTCGCGCGGTCATCATCCGCCGGGTCGGCCTGATCGGGGGGCTCGGCTTCGGTATCGTCGGCCTCGATCTCAGGTGTGTGAAAGCTGATGGTGAACGCGAGCCCCTCGTGGGTGATGTCCAGATCGAGCAGCCGCACATCGCGATCCATGCCCACTTCGGCATCGAGCTGGGCCTTGACCCACTCCCCCTCCAGCAGGGCGATCAGTTCCGGCAGCGGCTGCATGACGACCTGCTCGATCGCACCGATCAGCATCGGCCGGAGGATGAACCATGGCAGGGGCAGCGCCCCGGCGTAGACCCGCTGAAAGTCAAGGCGCAGATAACCTTCTTCGTTGAGCTCGATGCCCACGATCACCGAGATCACCTGGTCCATACCGCCCGAGCGGAACCGGAAGCCGAGCATCAGCCGGCCATTGTGCTCGCGCACGCGAAAGTCGGTGGTCTCGGCGGGAATGGGCCAGAGCCCCTTGTCACGCCACTCGGGCAGGCTGTCGCTGAGCCAGGTGTTGATCGAGACCCAATCCCAGCGCACCACCTGCGGCTGGCCATCGGGCAGGCGCACGGGCTCGCTGTCGGGGCCATCGCTGCGCTGTACCTTCTGCGTGCGGGGGTCGAGCATGTAGCCCTGCGCCGCCCTGATCACCAGTTCCTGAAAGTCATCAGCACGCAGCTTTCGTTCGCTCGAATCCAGGGCGGCGAGTTCGCGGTCGATATGGAAATACCCCTCCGGCTCACCCTGCCAGCGCTGCCACGCCCAGGCTGCGAACACGAGCAGGCCGACGAGCACGACGACGAGGATGCGCGGCCAGGTGATCCATCGCTTCGGCGTTGACGCTGTATCGTCACTGATGGGACTGCGTTGTTCACTCATGAGGTCACTCCCGGGCCGGGTCGTTCGGTGGGCGCTCGGGTGGGGGCATCCGGCCCCGACGTTGCCGACTCGCCGCGGTTCGGCGGGCTGGCCTCGGGCTGGCGCGCCGCCTCGCGTGCGGTGCGGGCGAGGGCCTGGTGCAGCAGTTCGTGGTCGGTAATCACCTCGAGGCAGGCTTCAAGCCGGGCGAGTCGGGCGAGGATGTTCTCTTCAGACTCGGCCATCCGAAGCGCCTCATCGCCCAGCGCCTCCGAGGCGGCGAGGAAATACCCCGATGGTTCAAGTTCGATCTCACCCTGCCCGGCCTGCACTTCCCGCGCATGCAGCCACCGGTCGCGCCAGGTGCGCGGCGGGGCATCGACATCGCAGCGCACATCCGGCCCCGCAAACGCCCGCAACTGCCACTTTTCATCGGCGGTGGCGTTATCGGCCAGCAACACTTCGATGTGCAACCCCCGCTCATGGGCGAGGTTGAGAAGATCGCGGGCCTGCGCCGGCCCATGCGGCCTTGTCAGCAGGATACAGCCGGGGTTGAGCCTCGGCAGCCAGTCCACCGGCTCGCCTTCGAGGCCGGCGGTCCCCAGCCGGATGCCCCCTTCGGCCGCCGTCAGCCGCCGCTGACGCCGCGACTCCTGCAACGGCAGGAGGATGCGGGCGTAGTCCTCGAACCGACCCTCGCCCCGGGCGAGGGCGAGGCTCTCAAGACACAGCCGCTCGCACGCGAGGTAGTTCATCCGTGCGAGCGCCTCGGACGCCCGCTCCATCTGCTCATCAATGCCGCTGTCGACCATCCGGGGATTCTAACCCGCAACGCCCGTGAAAGTGCGCCACCATGCCGGCAGGGGTGAACCATCCGCGCAAAGCAGATACGATGGGCCGTTGACGGCCTGCCTTGTCTTTCTTCACCCTTGGGTACAAATGAAGCACAAGCGACTGCAAGTCAACGTGTTGTTGATATGGATGGGTGCTGGCGCCATGGGTGCCCCGCTCATTGGCCCCGTCCGCGAGACGCTTCAGGGCGATGTGGGCATCAGCCGCCTGACGCTGGGCATCTGGCTGTTTCTTCTGACCGTGGTTGGCTCGCTTGGCGGCATGGCCATTGGCCTGGGGCTGAAAAACGCCACCCGGGTAGGGTTATTCCGGGCCGGTGCGGTCAGCCTCGCATTCGGCTGCCTGCTGATTGCCCTGGCCACGCCGACACCGGGCTGGGGCCTGGTGATGTTGGGCGCGGCGTGGTTGACAATCAACCTGGCGCTGTCGCTGGCCAATACCGGCAACGGCATTTTCATGGACCTGTGGCCGCGCACCCCGCACACGGGCGTCATCCTGCTGCACGCAGTGAATGCCTTGGGCAAGCTTGCGGCCCCGCTGCTGGTGCTGGTACTCGGCACGCAGGTGCAGGCCAACGGGGTGGTGTACTTTGCCCTGTTCACCGTCCTGGCGGTCCTGGCGTTCACCTGGCCCCGCCGCGCGGTGGCCGACCTGGCGGCGATGGAAAAGGCGCAAGCCGAGGCCGATGCACCCCGCCTGCCCCGCAAGCCGCTGCTGTGGCTGTGTGCAATTCAGTTTGCATTCATCTCCGGTTCCGAGGCGGGGGCGACCTCGATCCTCGGCAGCATGATCTTCGTTCGCGGCAGTGACCATGTGCCCGCTTGGGCCGCGGCGTGGGGTATGGACATCCACAACTGGCAGGCCACCGCCGTGGCGATGCTGCTGCTGGGCATCGTGCTTGGGCGGCTGGTGTTCGTCACGCTTTCGTTCAAGTGGCTGACGGCGCGGCAGACGACCGTGGCGTGCCTGGCATGTGGCGTGGCGGTGGTGCCCGCCACGTGGGTTCACGAGCCGCTGGTCTACATGCCGGCCCTGCTGATCACCGGCGTCTGTTTCAGTGCCACGTGGCCGGCGTTTTTCGGCCTTGCGGCGAAGAACTTCCCCTCGGACAAGACCTTCCTGAGCCTTGCCTCGGCGGTATGCACGAAGGTGGGCGTCAGCGCCGGCATCCTGCTGGGCAGTGCCATCGGCAACGATGATGCCTGGTTGCCAATGGCGTTCTTTGTCAGCACCGCGACGATGGGCCTGTTCGCCCTGTTCCTGCTGGCCACGCCGGGGGGCCGGCGGCTTCGCGGCTGAGCGGGCAGGCATGGAGCGTGCATGACACTTCTCGCGGGTCCACTATGACGTAAAAACAGGGGGCTGGCTGTGTCATCGGCCGTCCCCGGGACCGCGGCCGATGGCCATGCGGCTCCGAGGGGCTGCGGGCGGCCCGGGACTCGCATGGCCATCGGGCTGAAGACAGCCCGCTGACCATGCCACCCTATTGGGATTGGATCCGAGCATTGGGGGCACCCGCGACATGTGTCATGCCCCCCCGGTTGGGGTGCATGACATGCGCCGCGGGGCATTTTTCTCCCTCTCCCTTCGGGAGAGGGCCGGGGTGAGGGGGTCGGGGCGAGGGGGGCTCAGTGCCAACGCCCAAATGCTTCATGTGCCGTCTTTCCCGCCTCATGCAGGGGTCGGCCTTCGGGTCAGCCACGGCACGACGGGCACGAATCTACCCTCACCCCAGCCCTCTCCCGCCCCCGGAAAAAGGGGAGAGGGAGCAAGAGCCCTCCGCGGCGCGTGTCATGCACCCGACAGGGCACGGGGGCGCATGACACTTCTCGCGGGTCGCCTGTTACATAGAAGCAGGGGCTGGCTGCATCAGCCAACCTTTCTCTGGACACGAAGGGAGCCCGCACCAGGTGTCATGCACCCCACCATCGCTCTACGAAGGCGTCGTACTGTTCGGCCGTGTCAATGCCGTGGTGGGTCAATCGCGCGGTGATGACCGCGATGTGGTAGCCGTGCTCGAGGGCCCGCAGTTGCTCGAGCTTTTCCGTCTGTTCGAGCGGTGTGGGTGGGAGGTTGGCGTACTCGAGAAGAAAGCCGGCGCGGTAGGCGTAAATGCCGGCGTGCTTCAGTGGAGCGGCGGCCCCGTCTCCAGCGGCGATCCCCTCGCGATCGTGGGGGATCGCGGCGCGGGAGAAGTAAAGCGCCCGGCCGCGGGTATCGAGCACCACCTTGACGAGGTTGGGGTCGGCCGCATCCTCACCCGGCTCGAAGGCGCCGGCGATGGTGGCCATGGGGGTCGCGGCGGGGTCGGGCTGTTGCCGAAGCGCCGCCACGAGCCGGTCGATCAGTGCGGGGTCGAGCTCGGGCTCATCGCCCTGGAGGTTTACAATGATGCGGTGGGCGGCGTGGCTTGCCGGATCGGTCGCCTCCGGCCACAGCCGGGCGACCACCTCGGCAATGCGGCTGGTGCCGTTGGGATGATCCGGGTGTGTCAGGGCCGCCTCGGCCCCGGCTTCGGTGGCCGCGGCGGCGATGCGGTCATCATCCGTGGCCACGATCAACCGTTCGAGTGAGCGGGCGCGGCGGGCGGTGTCGACCACGTGAGCGATCAGCGGCCGGCCGGTCCGCGCAAGCAGGGGTTTATCCGGCAGCCGGGTCGATGCGAGACGGGCCGGAATCACGGCGATCGCCGGCGCTGCGGCGCCGGTCATTGCGATGACTCCGCGCCTTCAAGCTCCTGGACGAGACTGCGGATCTTGTCCAGCCGGTCGCGGATGTCGCGGTAGTTGATGTCGGTCTGGAGGATGTCGGAGGCGATTTTCTGCGCCTCGCGCGCCTGCTCGATGTTGCGGTGCTCCCGTGCTGAGCGCTCGAGGGAGTCCATCAGTTCATACCGCATCTCGAGGCCGGGCCGGTCACTGGTGTTGGGATGGACTTCGATGGCCTCGCGCAGGGCATCGAGCGACTCATCGAGCCAGCCCTTGGTCGCGTAGCAGCGGCCGAGATAAAGCAGGGACTGGGCCCGGTGCTTGGGATCGGAGCGGGCCTGCTGAAACTCGGCGATGGCCTCATCAATCTGCTTGGCCGCGTATAGTCGCCGGCCGAGGTGGAACCGCAGGGCCATGTCGGTCGGGTAGTTCTTGACCCGTTCCTTGTACTCGCCGAGCTCGAACTGAATCTGCTGGCGGGCGATTTCGTTGAATTTCTTCCGCGCCTGCTCATCATCCGGCTGCTTGGTGAGCCGGTCGCGCAGCTCCCGGAGGCTGCGATTGAACTGGCGGATCTTCACATCCCCGATGCGCATCTTGTGCCGGTACTGGCCGGTCTGCTGCCAGATGTCGTTGAGGATGCGGACGGCCTCATCCTCGTATTCCTTCTGGTCGGACTCGAGCAGCGTGTTGATCAGCTTCTGCGCGCGGTCGACATCCTGCGGGTCTTCCTCGTACTCAGCCCGGCGCCTGGCAACCAACTCTTCCTGGGCGGAACCGGTCCGGGCGATCTGGTCCTGCTGGTCGAGGTCGCGCTGCTTGTCGATGTCCTTGACCGACTCCTGTGAACCCTCGCCATAACGCGCCCGCGTCATGGTGTCGGTGGCCTGGAGGTCTTTGAACTTGCGGAGCAGTTCGGCATCGCTGTCAGTAAGCTGAAGCGCCCGGCGGCAGGCCTCGATGGCCTTGTCGTAAGCGCCGACAGCCTCGAACAGTTCCATCGTTCGCACCCAGGTCGCCTTGCCCGGCTTCTTCTGCGCCCCGGCGGTTTCCAGTATCTGCGAGCCAACCCACCAGGCGACTTCGGCGAGGTGGAGCTCTTCGCTCTGCTCATCAAGCTCGACGAGGCGTTCCATCACCGCGAGCATGAGGCTGGGGTTGGTCGGGTCCTTGGCCCAGAGCAATTCGGCATGAAGCAGTTTCTCGACCGGCGTCTTGCCGCCACCGAAGAACCGCTCGGTGAAACCAGCGGGCTTGCCGCCGTTGAGCTTGCGCTTCATGGCCACCTCGTGCAGCGCCTCGTGCATGTCGAGGTTGTCGAGGTCGTGCTTGAGGCCGTTGAGAAAGCACTCGATGGCGTAGTCGTAATTGCGTGTATCGGCGACGGTGCGGGCGCGTTCGAACCACGGCCGCGCCTTCTTCGGATCGCGCTTGAACATGGCGGCGGCCGCGCCGTCGCCTCCGGCCTTGTCCGCTCCGGCGCGGTCCTTTTTGAAAAATTTGAGTACCATGCGTGCTCGGATAACAGGGGTGACATCGAGCCGGCCGACCATACCACGGACGCCCGGCGGCTGGGCTTGGTCCCGGCCCCGGGGAGGTCTCCGGAATCCACGCTCCATCGTGGCTCACCGCGAATCCGGCCGGTCGCACGAACCCGCTCCACCTCCACCGCCGCCAATTTAGGCCCCCTGCCGGGAGTGTCAAATGATCATAGGCGATGGAGCAGGCCGATGATGCTCGCGCCGCCGCGCTGACAAAGCCCTCAGCAGCCTTGGAAAGCACCACGAGACCCACGCACGGGACGCCGCCCGTACGAATGCAGCCTGCACATGGCCCGCCGCGGCGAGAATCATCGGTCCGGCCGGTCGGGGGCATGGATCAGCCGGCGCGGTGTCACGATGCGATCGACCGGCTCATCGTGTGGCTCGGTGGGGATTCGCTCGACGAGTTGACACTCGAACGCCGGTGCCACGCGCAGCGCCGCAGGCCACTGCTGGAGGAAGCGGTCATAGTAGCCCTTGCCCCGGCCGAGACGTTCACCATCTGATGAGAACGCAACACCGGGCACGATGATCACTTCCGGCGGTGCCGACAGCGCGGCGTCCCCGATGGGTTCCATAACCCCCATGGGCCCGGCCGAGACCGCTTCGAGGGAGGCGATGGCCACCGCAGACATCCCGCCCTTGGAGTCAATCCGCGGCAGGGCCAGTTCATGGCCGCGGGCGAGCAAGGCACGGCACAGCGGTGCCGTGCGCACTTCGCTTCCAATCGAAAGGTAAGCCACGACGCGAAGCCCACCCCCCCACGATGACAGTAAATCGAGTATGCGACGAAGGATACGTTCGCAGTCCGCTTCGGCGATGTGGCTCGGGATTGCCTTGCGTGCCGCGAGGATGCAACTGCGCAATTCGCGCTTGGCCTGCTGAACATCGCTCATTTTGCGGAATGACTCCTGGAGAAACGACTTCCGGACTGTGCCCAATGGGTAGCAACTATACCCGCAATGGCCTCATCGACCTCGCGCATGGCTCCACCGCTCCGCTCATTTCACGCGGGCGGGGAAGCATCGCGAGGTTGCGAAGGATGCCAATGGCAAGTCCCCCCGCACGGCACAACCGCGGCGAAGGCTCCTATCTTTTTTATTTTCATGATCTTACAACATCGACCTTCTGCAAGCCGCTGGCGTGAACGGGGCCGGCATCCGCCCGGGGGTATGGGCGATCGCGGGCATCGACTTGAGCGGTCGAATATTTTCGAATATTTTTTGTGGAGAAGAAATGGAAGGGTATACGATACCTCTATTATCGGAAACGTCGGCCGAACCGCGGTCGACAACGAAGCGGGTAGCTGAACATGAGCCGAGGTAAGGTGCCACAATCCATCCGCCCACGCCCCGAAGCAACGGCGCACCTGCCTTCGGCCAACAGCACCCCGATGCCGCTCTGCAAATACGCAGCCGTTGTGGTGCAACCGCAACGGGCTGAGCCCCGACTCCTGGTGCCCTTGAACCCCCTCCGTCCGCCCGCCGTGGCAGAAATGTCACGGCGGGATTTTCGCTCTCCGCCCCCATCGGCATGGACGCCCCCGCCCGGCACACGACCGGGTTCCGAGCCCCGCCCGGCGATGCGATCGCAAGCGGGATCGCGAGCCCCGGCTACCGCCAGGACAGGAAGTTATCGAGGCTGCGGGGCAGTCACCGATGGATCGATTCGGCCGCAGGGAGGCGGCCTGCCTCGCGGTTTGCCGCTTGACCGCGGGTATGCACCTGCCAGCCGGATCCGGCCCGGGCCCGGATCATCCATCATTGGCCGCGCCTGATCGCGCGGGACCGCCCGAGTCAGCAGATGCATCGACGGCGACCGTGGATCAACCATCCCGGCCCGCGCGATTGAAGCGCCCGTGCTGCTCATGCGGGCCCGTTCCGTCCCCACCACGAATCACCGGATTGCGGAAATATGGCCTTGCTCCAGGTACACCCATCGAGTCAACCCGCCGCCACGGACTGGCGATGCCTGCGCCACAGTGAGGCCGTGCAACTCGATGCAATGGCCCCACACCAACCCTTTGAACGCAACGGCCACCGTCTCACCGATGCCTTGGCAGATGAACAGACCCTCTGGCGATTCCCCTGGCCGGATGAGGACCTCCACGCCCGCATGTTGATGGCATCGGGTGTCCCGGGCCGAAAGCTCGATCGCACACTCCGCCTGCCGCTGCCGGCCGCAGCGCACCAGGCAGTGCGGTCGGTCGTTCACACACCACCGGGGCAAACCCCGATCGAGGGCGCAATGCCACCTGCGGTCGACAGCGCCTTGGACGCGCCGGCACCCACATGCCCGCTCGGACGCCCGGCAGAGGTCGACATCGCATTGGGGCCTCCGGCAAACGCCGCCGTAGCAGAACTCGCCGGTTGCCGTGTTATCGACAAGCAGCCGACCACCATCCTGCGTTGCCCGCACTGCGGCGTGTTGTTTGCGCTCGATGAGCCGCTGCTGGCGCGGATTGCTCAATGTCTGCGCACGGCACCGTTGACGGGATGGATCGCTCACTGGTTCGAGCTTGTCGCGCAACGTCTCCTGGTGCCCCGTTGAGGCCGTCAGGCCCTTTCCAAGGCCGTCGCCACTATCGCTTGGAGTTTGATCGATGGGCCGAATCGACGGTGAACAATCAGGCGCACCACCGGTGATGCGCATCGCAGCGCCGCGGGAACCGGCACCGTTGCCGGTCAGCACTGGATTGAAGCCGATTCCAACCGCCGCATCGGGGACGTGGCTTACCCGCCGGGCAGCGCGGCTGAAGGCTCGGGCGCTCGAGCTTGAGCGCTCGATCCACGGCGTGGGTGCATCAAGGCGACGAATCCGCACCCTGGAGCCGACACGGCATCGCATTTACGGGGTCCGAGTGACTGAGGCCGGGCTCCTGTTCGAGCAACCGCTGGCCGGCGTCAGTCAGATGTACCTCGCGGGGGACTTCAACGACTGGAGCCCGCACGCCACGGTCATGACCGCCGACCCCGGGCGCGGCACCTGGCGGGTGTGTATCAACCTGCCACCCGGCCGCTACCGCTACCGCCTCGTTGCCGATGGCCGGTGGATGCGTGACCCGTACAACATGTACGTTGAGGCCAACCCCTACGGGGAATACAACAGCGTCGTGGTGTTCACCGCCGGCGGCTGATCCGCGACCACCGCGCCTGCGCGGCGGCCGTCGGCTACGCCCCGAGGAAATGCTGGCATCACCGATCACCGGGCATGTGCGGAGGTTGCGTGCCCGGGTGGCCCTTACTTGTTACAATCCCGGAGCCACCATAAGGCTCACCGCGGTGGCCCGGCCCGGCAATCTGCCGGAGCTTGGACGTCCGGGCGGAATTCCGGGGAAACGAAGGGGGATGTGAGGGTGGTGAGGGGTGAGGCGATGGAACGTCGGCGCATCTGTTCTTGATGCCGACACGGTGGTAACCGCCGGAATCGTTACGGCGGTTGGAGCATAAACAGGGGTTCATCGATCGATGGCTCGCGGCAATCAGTTCAATCAACCATGGCACCGGCGGTGGTGCTGAGCATCGCCCATGCCCGCAATGGCTGATAGGACCTCATCCGAGCCGTCGCAAGCAAGCGGTGAACGGCCCGACAGCGCATGGAGCCCACTCAATGGCGGACGGATCGGCCATTCCATCGCAATGGACGCCACGGGGGGCACTTCTTGCGGCCCGGGAACACAGCGCCCGATGTTCAGGTGCTGCCACAACCCTTTGTGACCACCATGGAAGGGGGTGCAACCATGGATAACGTACTGCGCGTGCTGGTCATCGAGGATTCAGCCGATGATGCTGATCTGACCCTGCGAGAGCTTCGCAAGCATCACTATGAAGTGGAAGCCCTTCGCGTACAGAGCCGCGAGGCGACCATCGAAGCGCTGACCCGCTACAACTGGGATGTGGTCATCGCTGACTACTCGATTCCCGGCTTCAGCGGGACCGAGGCGCTCGAGCTGGTCAAGAGCCGTGGCCTGGATGTGCCGTTCATCCTCGTCTCAGGGACGATCGCGACGGACGTGGCGGTATCGGCGATGAAGGCTGGTGCCCATGACTACATCATCAAGGATGACCTTCGCCGGCTCGGCCCGGCGGTCGAGCGTGAGCTTCGCGAAGCGCGCACCCGTCGCGACCGCGCCCGGGCGTTCCGGGCACTTCGCCGCAGTGAGGAACGTTTCCGCGCCGCCGTCGAGCGGAGCCTGCACGCCTTTTTCGTACTCGAGAGTGTCCGTGACAGCGACGGCCGGGTGATCGACTTTGCCTTCACCTATCTCAACACCCGTGCACAGGAGCTGCTTGGCCGGCGCCGGCCCGAGGTGCTTGGCAAGACCCTCTGCCACATCCTCCCACGCCTTGCCGGCCGCGGCATGGTTGAACGCTATGCCAACGTCGTCGAGACCGGCTCGGCCCTCGATGGGGAACTTGCCGTCAACAACACCGAGCTGTCTGCCGAATGGATCCATCAACTCGTGGTGCCGCTGAGCGATGGGGTGGCGGTCACGATGGCCGACATCAGCCGCCGCAAGAAGACCGAGTGGGAACTGGACCGCTTCTTCTCGATGTCCGCGGGCCTGCTGGCAATCACGGGCGTCGACGACTACTTCAAGCGGGTCAATCCCGCCTTTGAACGGGTCCTCGGCTGGTCGGAGAAGCAACTGCTGTCGCGGCCGCACTTGGAGATCGTTCATCCCGATGACCTGGAGATGACGCGGGCCGCCTTCACCCGGGCCCGCACCGGCGAATGGGTCGATGATTTCGAGAACCGCATCCGCTGCCGCGATGGCACCTATCGCAGCATCGCGTGGACAGTCACTGCCGCGGAGCAGGAAGTTTACTGTGTCGGTCATGATGTAACAGAGCGCCGCCGGGCCGCAGAGGCCCTGCGTGCGAGCGAGAGCCGCTACCGGGCCATCGTCGAGGACCAGACCGAACTGATCTGCCGATTCCGGCCTGATGGCGAGCTGACCTTCGTCAACGGCGCCTATGCCCGGTGGTTTGACAGTGCCCCAGAGCACCTCGTGGGCAACAGCTTCTACTCGATGATCCCGCTCCGGCACCGCGAGGAACTCGCCGCGGCCCTTGCCGAGGTCGAGCGGCATGGCCGGGGCCACGATTTCGAGATTTCCCTCACCCTGCCCGATGGAACCACCTGCTGGCAGGAATGGACAGTCCGGGCGCTGCATGATGCCACGGGGCAGACGGTCGAGTTCCAAGCCGTCGGCCGCGACATCAGCGAACATCGCCGGGCGATCGAGGAGCGGGCACGGCTGGAGTCGGAACTGCGCCATGCCCAGAAGATGGAGGCGATGGGCACCCTCGCCAGCGGTGTGGCCCACGATTTTTCCAACCTGCTGACGGTGATCCACGGCTATACCGACCTTGCCGCCAAGCTCCTGCCTGAGAACCACCCGGCACTGGGCTATCTCCAGACCATTGAAAAGGTCGCCACCCGTGCCACGGGCGTGACCAATTCGCTGCTGACGTTCAGCCAGCGCAAGGCGGTCGAGAAGCGGCCGGTGGACCTTGCACCGCTGGTCAGCGAATCGGTGCGGTTGCTGCGGCGGCTGATCCCGCGATCAATCACCATGCGCGAGCATATTCCGGAGGAGGGGGTCTGGGTCGAGGGCGATGAAGCGCAGTTGCAACAGGTGGTGATGAACTTTGCCCTCAACGCCCGCGATGCGATGCCCGAGGGCGGCAAGGTTCGCATCGAGGTTCGGCGCGACCGTGATTCCGATGGCCAACCGATCGGCGTGCTTGTGGTGGCCGACACTGGCCAAGGCATGGATGAGCGGACGCGCGGCCGCATCTTCGAGCCGTTTTTCACCACCAAGCCCCGCGGGGAAGGGACGGGGCTTGGCCTGTCGATCGTTCACGGCATTGTCGCCGACCACGATGGAAGCGTCCATGTCGAATCGGCCCCCGGCGAGGGCACCCGGTTCACCGTCAAGCTGCCCGCCATCGAACAGCCGGCCGAACTGTCACCGCAGACGCCCGCACCCCCCGCCACCGGCGCTGCGGGCGAGTCGGTCCTGGTGGTCGAGGATGATGCCTTCGTTCGATCGCTCATCGTCTCGACACTTGATGAAGAAGGGTTCAACGTCATCGAAGCCGGCGATGGCATCGAGGCGATCGAGCGGATGAAGGAAGTCGACGGCCGCATCGACCTCGTCGTTCTGGACATGGACCTGCCCCGGATGACCGGCACACAGGTTTTGAAACATCTCCGGCAGGATTACGTTCGCCTCCCGGTCATCGTCATCACCGGCAACCCCACCCAGCAGATGGATGCGGCCGGTGCCGGCGGCAACGGCCACGACAATGGCAATGGCAACGGCAACGGTCATGGCCACCATGAAGACGCACCGCCGCTGGCCATGCTTCACAAGCCGTTTCAGATGAGCACACTGCTTCAGACGATCAGCCACATTCTCGGAACAAGCCGTCAGCAGGAGATCGCGATATGAGTGGGGTGTACACGGTACTGCTGGTTGATGACCATGCGATGGTCATGGAGGCCCTCGCCGAGCACCTCGAACGTGCCTCGGGACTCAAGGTGGTGGGCACGGCACCGAACGCCGATGCCGCCATTGACAAGGCCCTTTCGACAAGGCCGGACGTGATCGTCATGGACATCGACATGCCCGGGCTGATCAGCTTTGATGCGGCGGGCAGGCTCCAGTCGCTGCTTCCCGACACGCGGGTGATCTTTCTCAGCGCATTCACCCACGACCACTACATCCGGCAGGCGCTGTCGGTCAAGGCACGCGCGTATGTGACCAAGGGTGAACCGCTCAATCGTGTCATCGAGGCCATCCGCACCGTGGCCCGGGGCGGCACCTTCTATTCCCGGGAGGTCCGCGATCGACTGCTGGTCGACTCCGGCCGCGTTGAACTTCCCGCGGAGAACACCCGCGTGGGCGTGCTCTCGGAGCGCGAGATCCAGGTGCTGCGGTACATCGCCAGCGGCATGAGCAAAAAGGAAATCGCCAACACCATGCACCTCAGCGTCAAGACCGTCGAGAACCACTCGACGAATCTGATGACCAAGCTCAACATCCACGATCGCGTCGAGCTGACCCGTTTCGCCATCCGTGAAAAGCTCGCCGAGGCCTGATGGACTGCCTGAAAGCCCCTCGACCCTGCGCCGTTTCTTTTCCGCTCCGAGGTTCGCGCAGTGGGCGCATTTCATCGCTCGTGCACCACTCTGCGGGGAAGTGCCGCCGCCATCGCTGCGATGCACGATCCCGGCGAGATCGCCGGTGGAGGCCATGGCCGGGGCGATTCGTTCAAACGGGAACGGTTTGCCGGGTGGCGGCTTCGGCATGACAGAGCAGGCGCTGGCTGACCACATCGGCGACGAGCCGTAGTTTCGCCTCGGTGGTGTCGTGGATCGCCACCGCCTCACGGGCCGGGCCCGCGGCGCCCTCGGGCTGGTCACCAATGCGCGGCTGCGCGGCAAGCCACTCGGTGTTGAGCGAGGGGCCGGTGCCATGATCGAACAGGGCCACGTAGAAGATGCTGGTCTCGACAAGGTCCTGGAAGAAGTGTGAACCGAAGCTCAGGTCCGGCCGCATCCCGCTGATCGGCATGGCCACCTCGACCAGCACCGCCATCCGGTTGATCTCGCTGAAACGTACCGGCACGCCCAACGATGGCGTCGTGGTGCCCCAGCGGCCGGGCCCGATCAGCATCGTGCGGCAGTCGCTTCCATTTTCACCAATCAGCGCGTTGAGCCGGCCGACGATTCGCGCCACCTCGTAGCGGTCGCTGTTGGAAAGCGCCGTGTAACGCGCGGGGTCGATCCAGATCACCCGGTCGATCGGCAGCGAGATGTTGCCCCCCATGAAACCGCCTTCACTCTGGAACAGCACCCGCTCGGCCGGCGGGGTTTCGGGCATCCGCACCGGCTCGGCACTGCCGAAGGTCTGAAGCGGCCGGCACTGCACGAGGTTGATGTTATGTCCCCCTTCAGGCCGGAAGTTGATGGTAAACTCCACGTCCACTGGATGGTCGTAGGCCGCCTCGAGCGTCTTGAGCAATCCCTGCATCGTCCCGGCGACCGGGTACTTCCTGAACAGCGGTTCAAAAGTAAGCAGCCACTGACCCGATGCGCCCGTCCCGGCGCCATGGCGCTGTCGTGAACGCTCGGTGTGCGAGGGCTCGGTACGCACGGCGCACTCGGACAGCGGCAGGTCGATCCCTTCGGCCACGAGCGTGGAAAGCGCCCGGGAGCACAGTTCGTTGGCCTCGACATCGATCACGTCCACATCGTGCTGCGAAAAGCGGCGGACATCCTCGAGGTCCTTGTGCGGCTTTCGGCCGGGCTGGTCCAGGGCGATCACCGCGGGGTAGTCACCTTCGATACGGTCCACCGCACGCGTGCCCAGCCCCATCACCAGCCGCAGCATCCCCGCACGCGGGTCCATGTCGCGGTTCCAGACGAAGGTGTTGTATGACACCCCCACGCCTGCGAGGTCCGGCATGTAATAGCGGTCGCGATAGCGGCCGGAGACACGCTGAAACAGCAGGCCCATCGGCTCTTCCTGCTGATGCAGGCCGCGCTGCTTGCGGTAGGCAATCGCATCATCGCTCATGGTGCTGGCGAAGATGCGTCGCACCGCCTCGGCCACACGCGCGTAGCGCTGATCGGGAGAGCCCTGGTTGACGCAGAAGAAGCTGTCGTACTTGCCTGCAAATGCGCTGCCGAAACCATCCTCGAGCAGGCTGCTCGAGCGCACCACGATCGGGTACTGCCCGAAGTACTCGAGCATCTGCCGCAGGTCATGCTCGATCTCGGGGGTGAACTCGCCATGGAGCATCCGCTCGTGCAGCGCCCTAGCCGCTGAGTCATAGCCCGCCTCGGTCTTGTGCTCCATCAGCAGCCGCCACAGGCCGTTGTGCACGAGGTAGCTGTAGAACACATCCGAGCCGACGTAGAACGAGTCGTGCGGCTCGAGCACCGCCGACCAGTCGCGCTGCTGGTCACCGGAAAGGATCCGCCGGGCAAGCAGCATGCCCACCGCCTTGCCGCCGATGTAGCCGGTGCCGATCATGCGGGACCTGATCTCGAGCAGGTCCTCGATGCTGAAATAGCGTTGAGCCAGTTCGAGGATGCGGCCGCCGGGGCTGATGATCATCCGGCAGAGCTGATTGACCAGCGCCTGACGGCGCTGCGGGTCTGCATCCGGGGCGCGAAGCCGTTCGGCCTCGAGGAACAACCGGTCCCAGTAGTCGAGATTGCGCTCGGCATCGCCGAGCGCCCACGTCGCCATGGCCGACCACATCCGCGTGGCATCGTGGCTGTTGGCGATCGGCACGAAGCGATGGCCCTCCTGCACGTGGGGCAGGAACATCGTCGGCGAGTGGCGATCCTCGACCTTCAGCGGATGGACGATCAACTGCCCATCCTGATGATGCAGCCCCAGCAGCACCTGCGTGGTGCGGCGGATGCGGTCGATCGTGGCAAACGAATGGCCACCGCGAAGAATGGCGAAATAGGCCAGCGTGTCCAATTCGTTGAGGTAAGGGCAGGTCACCTGGAAGAAGTAGCCGATCATCCGGTCGGTGGCCCAGGCCGACAGCAGGTCCGAGAGGCAGTCGAAGACGTAGAACACCTCCCGGCCGCGCTGCCGGATGAGGTGGTGAATCTCGCTGGTGAAGGCCTCGAAGCCGCGGCCGGCATCGAGATTCAGCATTTCGACGCCTTCGCAGGCCGCGGCCGACAGCGGTGGGTGCTGTGCAAAGCGAAGGTAGAGCACCTCTCGCCCCGCCACGATGGCCGATGCCACGTACGGCTCGACAAAGCGGTCGTAGGCCTCGGTCGAATCGGCACTCCAGACGACATTGTCCCCAAGGCGCAGCCCGGCCACCACGGCATCGAGCCCGCGCAGCCCAGTGGACACACAGCAGTCGGCCTGACGGTTCATGCTGATCCCATCTCGCAACACACCAGGCAACCGGCACGAGGCCGGCGACCTGCATGCACAGGGCCGTCAGGGCACCGCCACGCAGTGCCCTCGGACATGTTATCGCCTTGAGCAGTCACGCGTAGCATCGTCCGCGGCGAACCCTGGGATTCCGGGCGCATGACACTTCTCGCGGCTCCCCTGTGACGTAAGAGCAGGGGCTGGCTGTGTCAGCAGCCGCCCCCGGAACTGCGGCCGATGGCCATGCGGCTCCGGAGGGGCTGCGGCAGGGCGAACGCATCTAGCATGGGTGGCATGGTCAGCAGCCGTCTTCGGCTGATGGCCATGCGGCAAACCCGCTTTTACGAGCCTGCATGGCCATCGGCTG
>PUNN01000399.1 GCA_003552605.1 Phycisphaeraceae bacterium | reverse complement strand
TTCCTCGCGGATCTGCTCAACAGTCTGCGCCGGCGATTGCTCCCGTTGCGGCCCCATGTCGCGGGCCGAAGCGGCGGCGCGGGCATCGGCATCGCCCGAGCCCTCGTCCCCGGGGGCCTGCTCGCCCCCGGCCCGCCCGGTGAGGCCGACCGATCCCTTACGCGCGCCCACCTCGTTGACCCGACGCACCTTCCGCACTGACCAGCACGCCTGACAGATGGGACGTCCCGTATCGAGACAAAGCCCGCCGACCGACAGATCACTGAGCATGCGCTGCCCACAGGCCGCGCAATCGAACCCTAAGACAGGCCGGCCGGCCTCACCGGAATGTACCCCTCCCCCTTCCCGGAAGCCCGCGTCCCCCCCAGTTCGCCCGGAGCGATCAGCCCCTCTCCCGGCCTCCAGCCCCCGAAAGCCCTGCCGAGACTGCTCTCCGACAAGCCGCTTCTGCTTGTCGAAATAGGCTTCGAGATCATCCGAGCGAATGCGATAAACCCGACCGACCTTTCCAGCAGGCAATTCACCCTGCCGGACAAGGCGATAGACCGTCTTGTATTCGACCCCAAGCCGGTCGGCGGCCTCCTCGAGTGTGAGGTACATGGCCATATATGTACTCATTTGCGGAGCAGTGCAACCTTTGCCTTATCTTTCAGGGTACCTCGCCCCACCTTACTTGTCAAGGACATTGATGGACTTTCTTTACCTCAATTTCCATTACAGAATCAAAAGTCTTCAGATGTGAAGGCCACGCCTTCAACGTCCGGGGCGGGACCATCACCGGGGTTGAGACACACTTATCCAGACAGCCCAGTGAGGGAGGGCCTGCGTGGATGCACCGCCGCCCCACCGGCCAGGCATCTGTTCGCCACCGGATTTGGGCGCCCGCACCGGCATCATCTCATCGAGTCGACGGGGCAGGTCGCCATCCAGCCAGCAGGCGGCCAGGCCGAAGCCGACCACCGTCGCGAAACCCGAGGCCAGCAGCCCCCAGTCTGGCCCACCCACTCCCGGCAATAGCTGAATGGCCCCGAGGACGAGACCGACAGCGGCCACTGCATCGCCGCGCGTTCGCTTGCTCCTCAACCAGCCCGATCCCGGCTGACCTTCACCGCCAATTTTGACTGCACCGGGCGGTGGCGGCGGTGGTATTGGGCGGCCGGCTCGAGCCAAGTCGGCGGCGCCTGGACGCTTACCTTCGCTCCACAGCCCCAGTTCAGCCAGCAACTCGAGCACCGACGCGCCATCTTGTGGCCGACCGCCGGGCTCCTCGGCCATGCACTTCTCAACAAGGTCATCCCAAGCCTCATCCAGCCGCGGCACCAGGCGCGATGGCGGGCGCGCCAGTCCCCGAGGCACCCGGCCGGTCAGCATCCGGTAAATCAGCACGCCAAAGGCATAAACATCCGTGGCCGGACCAACCACCCCGCCTTCACGCTGCTCCGGGGCCATGTAGTCGTAGGTGCCGAGCAAGCCCGAAGCCCCGCGGGGCAGGCCAGCGCCCGTTTCACCCGGCGTACCACCCGCAGGCAGGGTCGGCTCGATTCCCAATGACAGCCCCGCCGCGGCCGTAGCAGGATTCGCGAGGTATGTGCGGCCCCGGGAAACGTCCATCGACAGGCTCGCCTGCATCTGCGACAGCAGCAGGTCGTTATCCAATGCCCGGGCGAGGCCGAAATCGCTTAGACGCAGCCCCCCGGCCGCATTGAGCAGGATGTTGGCCGGTTTGAGGTCCCGGTGGACCACCCCATGGTCATGGGCAAAGGCCAACGCCCCGGCGATCTGAACGGCGTAATGCGCAATCCGCCACGGGGAAAGGCTGCGCGTATGCGCACCGCTGAGCAGTTCGTGCAGTGATTGCGGCCGCCCTTCCGGGCCGAAGACAAAGTCCATGACCAGGTAACAGCGGGCCTCGTGCCAGCCCATCGAATGAACGCGCACCAGCCTCGGATGCCTCAGCTTCGCCATCAGGCGGGCCTCGAGCTCGAACCGTTGCCGAATTGCGGCATCCCGGCCAAGCTCATCATGAAGCACCTTCACGGCGAAGTTGGCCCCATCGACGGCGTGCTCGGCCCGATACACGGTGCCCATCCCGCCCCGGCCGATGGTCTCCTTGAGCAGATACTCACCGAGTTGCATCTCGCTGTGCGGCATTCAGCGAATCCCCTTCTTTGTTCGCTCCCCGGTTCCCCATCGAAGAGCAAGGCGGTATGGCGCGGCGGGATCAGAGCCCCCATTGCCGCGGCGGACCGAAAGTCAGGGCCACACCGCCAATCGTCACCCGGCTGCCCCTGCCAAGCGGAACCGCCACTTCGGTGTCGAGGGTAGCACCGTCCACCACAACCGTGCCATCTCCCTCGAGCGGCTCGAGCCAGAAGAAGCCCTCGCCGCGATACAGCCGTGCGCGCGGCGGGCCGGGGGCGAGTCCCGGCAGTTCGACGTCGGCGCGGCCATCACCACCGAGCGTCACCCACTGATAAATCAGCAGGTACCGCTCAAGCTGTTCAAGATTACCCACCCGCCGGATTCCTATGGCCCGCACCCCCGCCGCGACTGCCATCTCCTGCACCGGCCCGTGTGGGTCGATGGCTTCGATTCGTCGAAGCAGGCCGCGGTCGCGCTCATCCATCCCCAGCACTTTCACCTCAAGCCCGAGCGCCCCACCGACATCGACGCGGTGGCTCGAATCCGGAACAAGCACGACAGCCCCCGCAACCGGGCGGCCATCGAGCATCGTGCCGTTGGTCGAGCCGCCATCGGACAGATATATCCCGCGGGGCTCGAGTTGGATGGTGAAATGCGGTGTGCGGGCGGATATGCAGCGGCTGAGCCGGTCGTTGTTCTCATTTCGCGGATGAACGCGCAGGACGACATCGCTGTTGCCGCGACTGCGGCCGAACCGAACCTTCGGCAATGCCAGCAGCAGCACACGCGGTGCGTGTTCATCATTGTGGGCTGCCTCAAGGGCCGCGGTTTCGGTATGCCACGCTCCCTCCTGCGGGGCCGGCCCTGCCGAGAGTGGTGGACGATAAGCTTCCTTCAGCCGCCGGGTCTTGCGACCATTGAGGCGGAGGGGAAGCCGCTGCCATTGATCCGAATACTGCTTCGTCAGCAGATCATTGGGTGTGCGGATGAGGCCGCGAAGCTGATCCGCCTGAACCTGGTCGCGGACACTCAGGCCGTAGCCGATACGGGCATTTTCCGCAGCGCGAATGCTCTGATCGATGTTGACCACCAGGTCGGGAACGCGCTCATCAGCGCGCAGCACCCGGATGAAACCCTGTGCAGTGAAGACGAATACCTCGCCAGCAAGCTCGCAGTGAAGCTCGATATGGAGCACCGGCTCCCCGAAACAGCGCGGCGTGACCGGCAGGATCGTCCGCTGGACCTCACCCGCCTCGAAGCATTCATCCTCAAGCGCGCACCGCCCCACATCCAGGCCCTGGCCTTCGACGATGAGATTGAGCAGCCGCACGGGGATGCCGGCCCGGTTGGTCAGGCGGAAATCCAGCCCCGATTGACAACCCTCCATATAGAAATGGTTGTCGTTAATCTCAACTTGCAGCGGAACGATGTCTCCGGTGGTGCCACCGGGATGGGGCTCACCGCCGGGGGATTCACCGGCACCGTCCCCTTCGAGCGCGGTCTGGCCACGCCACCGCCCGACCGCATGGCCGCCATCGGCCCCCGCGCTCGCCGACAGGCCCCAGGAGGTCTGCCCCGTCCCGGCGGCGGTCGAGATCGCCACTGCGGCGCCGCACTCGGCGCAGTAAACACTCTCTTCGCGCTCGAGCGGCTGCTCACACTGCGGGCATCGGACTGCCATGAACACACTCCCGGGCCGAAAGGTGGCGATAACGGCCAGAAAACTCTATGCGGCGGTGCTCGCCCCCGCAAGCAACCTCGCAGCGCAACCGAGCCAGGGCAAACGCATGTGGCCGCAACACGGGCTGGCTGCATCGGGGGCTGTCCGCAGCCGATGGCGGCCCGCGAAAGTGGGTTTTGCGCATGACACGCGCCGTGGAAGGCTCTTGCTCTCTCTCCGTTTCCGGGGGCGGGAAAGGGCTGGGCCGAGGGGGCGAAACGCAGAGCCCATCCGGCCCCGCCCTCCCCCCGGCCCCTCTCCCGCCCCTCGGAAATGGGGAGAGGGAAGTAGAATGCCCGACCGGCTTGCCGTGATACGTGTCATGCACCCTGACCATGCCACCTGAGCTACGTGTGTTTGCCGTGCAGATTGGGCAATGGCTCATGACAAGGGCCACCGGGGGCGAGGTGCGGCTGGCCACATCAGCGCCCTTCTGGCGGGTATTGCGCCCCGTCGCGGGGCGCTGCGAATCGTTCCCGAGACCGAGAGGTGTGGGGTTTGGAGAGTTTCGGGGCCGAGGAGGTTGCAGATTCAAAAGGGGGCGGCGGTCCGGATGCATGCCCCGGCCCTGGGCGAACGCACCCGCCCGGGCTGGCTGCTGAGGCTCAAATGATGCCCTGCGGCATTCGCGACGGGCGCTCGGTGAACCTGCTCACGCGACAAGGCCGCGTTGCGGCGACTCAATCGAAGAACCACCCGCCGATCAGGAAACCAATCGCCGCAGCCAGCAGTGTCTTACTCCCATCATCGGTGCTCATCTGTTGCTCGGCCACGGGCCCATTAGATGAAGGCGATGCACCCTCGACGGGCCCGCCGCGAAGCCAGACCCGTCCATGTTCATCGACCACGTTGCCCGTGGCCGGATCCTCACGGAAATGGTGGCGACTGTGCATGATGCTGCTCCTATAACAATCCAATGATGCGCGACAGGGCCAGCGCAATCAGAACCCCGCCGATGACCACGCCCGATGCAATCCCGATGCGCACCAGGTGCTCGCGGGGCAGAGCGCGCAGCACGAGGATGATCAACGTCATCGCCAGGGCGAGCGCCAGGATCCCACCCGCGATCCATGGTGCGCCCACGATTGCCAGCACCGCCAGAATCGCGCCCAACAACACCAGCACAAGCACCCCTTCAAGCCCCCACCTGGTCGCGGGGTAGGAGTGGGCAGCCGATGTCACCGCCGCCACGCCCGGCTTCCCCATTGAGGCCCGCCGGTTGCCCGGCATTGGCGGCGGGGTTGATGGACGATGGTTGAGCAGTTCCTCGCGGATCGCGCGGCGGACATCGAACCTTCGCATGAAGCTCTCGGCATACTCGTCGGCGTCTTCTTCCAGCGTCTTGCCGTGGCGGCCGCAGTCGAATTCGTAGGCCATCTGCCACTGGTGCCTCAACTCATGGGCGAGCGTCTGCACATAGTCCGCCAGATCGTAATTTCGATCCACCTTCAGATAGACGCGAACCACATCGGAATCCGGCTCCAATTCCGTATGACCGGCCCAATCAAGCCAGGATTCGGGCACCGCCATCGTCTGATCCGGCGACAGCGTGATCTGCGCATGGCGTTGTGGCAGCGTCAAGTGGTACCACAATGTCGGGCACCACGAACGGATGATCGATTCGACCTCCGGATACCGCGCCTGAGGTTCCACCATCACCTCGACCTGTCCGCCGAAGCGCGGGATCGAGCGGTCGATCGTCTGTGACCGGTCCAGATCGTCCATCATCAATCTCCCGGAGCGAATCCCTCGGAGCGGGCAGCGCTGGCCCGTGGCACACCTTCACCAGCCGAACCTCCGGCGGGCCACGGCAGGGGCCGCCTCGACACTCAAAGTATACGCGGGTCCACCCACTGGTTCGAAGCTGCCTGGCAAAAGCAGCCACCGGGCGGCGTATCGTGCCGCCCATTCCACGCTACCCGGCCAACTCGCGCAACGTCCGTTCGGCGAGTTCCTTTTCATCCCCCTCCCGCAGGCGCTTCAGGGCCCGCTCGAGCAACTCGCGGGCCCGATCGGGCCGGGGCAGATAGCGGGCGTAGATCAGGCCCGCCATGAGCTCGATCTGCTCACGCTGCGGGTAGCCCGGGTAGGCTTCGAGGAACCGCTCGAATGCCCGCGATGCCTCTTCATAGCGCCCATCGGCCATCAGCTTGCTTGCCACATCGAGCTGGGCCTGCTGGCTGAGCACCTGCTTCTCGTCCAGCCCAAGCAGGTCGACGTAGGCTTGCGCCGCCTCGTCCAACTTGTGCTCGCTGAGCAGGGCGTACACCTTGCTGCGCTGTTG
>PUNN01000259.1 GCA_003552605.1 Phycisphaeraceae bacterium | reverse complement strand
CGGACAGCCGCTGACCATGCCACCCAAGCTACATGCGTTTGCCCTGGGATTCCCCGCCGGCCTTTGCAGCCGCTCACCGCCCACGGCCCCCCTACGGCAGTCTGAACACCTTCACGGCAACGGTTGTGGCGCATCCGGCCTCCAAGCCGATATCCGGGCAGGTGCGATCACGCTTCGCCGACACGGACGGCGGCGATTGCGGCCCCTACTGCCGAAATCGCGACAAAAGCTCATGCCGGCCTGCAACCTCGCTGCTGATGCGGCGGTAGGAATCAGTTGACATGCGATGTGGTAGCGTTCAACAATCGGTTGATCGCGGCGCCTGCCGCGACGCCAACTTCTTTTTTTATGGAGCATGCGATGCGATCGAAATCGAAGGTAACTCTGGGGATGCCCTCACTGGCGGCGGTGCTGATGCTCGGCCTGCTGGCCCAATCCGCCGCGGCCCTCGAGTGGGAGGTCGAGATCGAACCGGGCATGGCCCCCATGGAGGCCGAAGGGCCGCAGGTGGGCTGGATGCGCCTTTCCCGGCCACTGGCCGATTCCCCCCCACCGTTCACCCTCACGGGCGACTACAACCGCGAACTCACCCTCCGGGGCGTGATCAGCCAGTTGCACCACGTGGCCACAAGTGATGCGCACGAGGGCGTTGTGCTGTATCTCGATGGGGCGCCGCTGAGCATGACGCAGGTGCAGGAACTCGGCACTGCACTCAAGCGCATCAGCGATGCGGGCAAGCACACCGTCGTCTTCGCCGAGGCCTACAGCCTCGGGGCGTACCTGCTCGCCTGCCACGCCGACACCATCGCCCTTCAGCGCCGCGGCATGGTCGAACTGACCGGCCTGGGCATGGAAGAGATGTACCTGACCGGGCTGCTCGAGAAGGTCGGCGTCAAGGCGGACCTGATGCAGCGCGGCGATTACAAGGGGGCGGCCGAGCCGCTCACGCGGAATGCCCCATCCGAGCAATGGTCACGGACCATCGACAGCCTGCTCGATGACATCTATGACCACATCATCGAAACCATCGCCGGTGCCCGCGACATGGATCGCGAAGGCGTCGAATCTGTCATGAAGCGCTCGCTGCAACTCAGTGATGAGGAATACGTCGACCGCAATGTGATCGATGCCGTGGTCGCCCGCGATTTGCGGGACCTCACCGAGGACATCTTCGGTGAGGAGTTCCACTGGGACCCTCAGATGGGGCTGGAACCTGAACAGATCGATGCCGACAACCCCTTCGCCATCTTCCAGATGCTCATGCAGCCGCCACAGCCGCAAATGGTGCGCCCCACCATCGGCCTGATGCACATGCACGGGCCGATCCACTCCGGCGACAGCGGCCAGGCCGGCCTGTTCAGTGAGGACAGCGTCGGTTCGCGTACGATCGTCCGGGCACTTGCCGAAGTGCGTGATGAGCCGATGATCCAGGGTCTGGTGATCCGCATCGATTCACCCGGCGGCTCGCCCATCGCCAGCGATGTCATCTGGCAGGCCATCCGCGAGGTGGGGCGTGAGAAGCCGGTGTTTGTCAGCATCGGCTCGACGGCGGCGAGCGGCGGTTACTACGTCGCCGCGGCCGGCGACCGCATTTACGCATCGCCATCGAGCATCCTCGGTTCGATCGGGGTCGTCGGCGGCAAGATCGTCCTCGGCGGGCTCTACGACATGGCCGGCATCGAGGTCCACCGCCGCAGCCGCGGGCCGATGGGCGACATGTTCAACACCGTCGAGCCGTTCACCGATGAACAGCGCGAAGCGCTCGGGGCAGCCTTCGACCGCATCTACGAGCAGTTCATCGACCGGGTCAAGACCGGCCGTGAGGATCGCATCGATGACATCGATGACGTCGCCGAAGGCCGCGTCTTCAGCGGCCGGCAGGCGGTGGAGAATGGGCTGATCGACGAGGTCGGTGGCGTGGAAACCGCGATCGTGGACATGGCCGATCAACTGAACCTGCGTGAAGAGGAATACGATATCCTCGAGCTGCCGCGGCCGATGTCGTTCGGTGAATTCCTCGACAGCCTCTTCGGTGTCGAGTCCGATGTGCCGGCCCCGAGACTCAAAGCCGCCGGCCCGGACGTGTTCAACACCGCCCGCGCCGCCGTGGGCGAGCACAACTGGCAAAAGCTCACCGGCCACATCGACGGCATCACCCTGCTGCAACACGAACCGGTGCTGACGATCATGCCGGCCGCAATCCTGCTGCGGCCCGGCCGGTAAGCAAGGCACCGATCGCGCATCGGTTGGCTGCCTCCAAGAGAAACTGCCTCCACTCGACAATGCTTCACTGCCGAACCGGCCGGCACCGCCTTTGAACAGGGCGGACCGGCCCGCAAGGCAGTGAAGCGTTGTTGTATTTCGGCGGTCCACGGACGCCGTTGACGGCATCGCCCGATGCATCCGTTACACTCGCGGGGTCAGCGATTGTGGAGTTGAATCATGAACAGCCCCCGCACACCGAACTGGCACGATGACTGCTTCTTCGGCATCCACTACGACCTGCATGCCACGGCCGATGACACCGACTTCGGCGCTGCGCTGAGCGGTGAGCACCTGCGCCAGCGGTTGGCCCAGGTTCAGCCGGACTGGATTCAGTGCGACTGCAAGGGGCACAAGGGCTATTGCAGCTATCCCACCACGGTCGGCTCACCGGCGCCTGGCCTGGTGGGCGACCCGCTCGAGACCCATCGCCGCATCACCCGCGAGATGGGCATCCGCCTCGGCGTGCATTACTCGGGGGTGTGGGATGCCCGGGCGATCGAGCTTCACCCGGACTGGGCCCGCATCGACCAAGCCGGCAACCCCGACCCGCGAATCACCTGCCGGCACAGTGATTACCTCGAGGCGATGATGATTCCCCAGCTTGTCGAGATCATCGACCGATACGATGTCGATGGCTTCTGGGTCGATGGCGACAACTGGGCGTCGAAACCGTGCTGGTGCGACCGCTGCCGCAACGCCTTCCGCGATCGCACCGGCCATGAGGCGCCGACCGAGGCCGCGACGGATCACTGGCACATGTGGCTGGCCTTTCACCGCGAGTTGTTCATTGAATATGTCGAGCGCTGGGTCGACGCCGTTCACGAGCGCAAGCCCGACTGCGTGGCCATCAGCAGCTACATCTACGGCGCCCGCCAGCCCGATCCGCGCATGAGGGTGAACGTTGACTGCCTCAGCGGCGACCTCGATTTCCGATGGGGCGCTGAGCATGCCCTGCTCGAGTCGCGCGTGTTCGATGCCCGTGATCGCGGGTTCAACCTCATGGCGTGGATGCAGACCAAGCCGGGCGAGATGACCGATCCACGGCCTTGGATGGGCAAGCCGACTGTCCACCTCTGCCAGGAGTTGAGCGAGGTCATCGCCCACGGCGGCGCGGCCATGGTGTACGAGAAGCCGCAGCGCTGCGGCCACCTGACCGGCTGGCATCACGATCGCATCGCGGCGGTGGCCGATTATCTCCGTGCCCGCCGGCCGTGGTGCCGGGAGACGACTTCGGCCTCGGACGTGGCGATCCTGCACTTTGCCGACCACTTCTATCGTCACAACACCCCGCTGTATGAGTACGAGCCCGGCACCGAACCGATCGAAGGGGCACTCGCGGCCCTGCTTGAACATCACCGGACCGTGGACGTGCTTACCGAGGATGCGGCTGAAGCCCGCATGGACCAATACCGCATGCTCGTGGTCCCCGAGATCACCGGCATCGGCACGTCCATGCTTGACCGCTTGAAGCAATACGCCGCACGCGGCGGGCGACTGCTCATCACCGGAAGCCATCTCGCCCACGAGTGCGCCGACCTTGTCGGTGCGCGGCCGGATGGCGAGGCGCTCGATCGGGGCGTTTACCTGCATGTGCCGGGCCGCGACATCACCATCCCCATCCCGACACACGGGCCGGCCGATGGCCCAGCGCCCGGGCGCATATTTCCGTGGCAGCCCGTCGCGATAGAAGTTAGCGACACCCAAGCGATCGCCTGGCGCCACGATGAGCAGGAGCCGCACGACAACCGTACGGACCAAGTGCTCATTACCCGGCGGGATGTGGGCAAGGGTTGTATCCTCGCTGCCCATGGCCCCCTGTTCAGCGGCTATTTCAACACACGCTATCCCGAGCTTCGGCGGCTGATCGGTGAGCTAGTCGATGGCCTGAACGTGGACTGGCTGGTGCGCCCGGCCACGGGCGCCGATATGCCACCGACCCTGGAGTTGATCGCCCGTCGTCGCCACGGCGAACTGCTCATTCACATGCTCAACCGGGGCCCATCGATCGTGCTGCCACCCAAGCGCATCCTGATCGAGCACCTGCCCCCCATCCACAACGCGGCGCTCGAGGTGCAATTGAGCCGTCGGCCGGTATCGACCACGCTCGAACCAGGCGGAATTCCGATCGAGACGACCTGGCACGACGGCCACCTCACGGTCACCATCCCGAAGGTGGACGTGCATGAAGTGCTTGTCGTCCGCGAATGACCTCGCATCCCGGCCTCGCATTCTTATCTTCGCCCGCCAACGGGGCCCCCACCACACAGCAGTGCCACACTGTGACCCGGGGCAAAGATTGCGGGGCACCTGCGAACACAGTGGGGATTGCCGAAGCGGACGGTAGAAGAGGCAACTGCGAAAAGGCCCAAAGGCGCGAAAGGGTACGTCCGGAAACGTGGCCCTGAATCATGTCCGGCATTGTGTTGCCATCGCCACTTTCACCGCGACGATGCCACGGACGTGGTCAGGGCTTGCCCGCCCCCACCTTTCTGCGCATCCTGCGTCTTCCATCGTTGCTCGTAAACGCCCGAGCCGACATGCCGCTACCGAGCCAGCAGCAGAAGGTGGCCGGGAGACAGCCCTGTTCGCACTCTCGCAATTCTCGCAGCCCATCGAGCGCGGCCGCTCCCGCAGTAAGGCAAGCGGCATTGTCGCATCAAGCGCCCGGCCGCGGCTCGGCCTCTTCGGTCGATGGTTGGCCGCGCATGGGCTTCGATTTGCTCATCGCCGCGGGGACCGGCTCGCCAAGCAACTCGAGCTTCTTGGCGAGCGTGTCGCTCATCTTGTCGAGCGTGGTTTGCATGAGGAAATCGCGCAGATTGCTGCGGATGGCGAGCCACTGATCGTGCTGTGGACACGGCTGGTTGTCATCGCACTTGGCCATCCCGACGACACATTCATCGAGCCGCGAGACCCCATCGATGGCACCGACGATGTCGAAGAGGGTGATGTTCGATGGCGGCTGTGCGAGGGCGAAACCGCCGCCGCGGCCCTTGGCGCTGACCAGCAGGCCCTTGCGGACAAGGTCCTGGAAGATTTTTGCCACGAAATGCCGTGGCAGTTCGGTGCCTTCGCAGAGTTCATCGAGCAGGACATAGCCATCGGGGCGCATCATGGCCAGTCGGCTGAGGGCACGGATCGCGTAGGAGCATGCACTGGAGTAGATCATGTTAGAAGTCCCATCAGATGCGTGGGGTTTGTGGGCGATCGCCGAACAGGGGTGACAGAGGTCCCGATACGTCTCAACCGATTGTAGCATCGGATCGTCCGAATGTCACGATCACAAGACTGCTGATTCGCAATGCAATATTAAGATATCGCGATCTCATTTACTACTTAGTCCCGGGCGGCCCTCCCGCCCGCAGACTCGTCCATTGCGCCATATCCGGCTGATCTATACCGTGCCGGCCGGCAACGCCACTGGCGCAACAGCGCCCTCGGTTGCCGGCCGGGCCCGTCCAGAAATCGGCCCCCCGGTATTCGGCCCCGCACCTCCCGGAGTCGCCCATGCATGCACGTTACCGATGATGTCGAAGTGCCCTCGCCCCAGAGAAGTGGGACGTCACCCTCGTCGACGCTCCCGCCGGCGGGGATGACCACCAGCCTGGCCGCATGCAGATTATCTTTACCGCAGCCACGCTGGTCGCGCCAGGCGGTGATGTCTTCGTCCACGATTGCAATCGCGAGGTTGAACGCCGTTACAGCGAACACTTTCTGCCGCGGCAGAACCTTCTCCGGCAAGTCGGCAAACTTCGCCACTACCGCATGGCGATTCCCGGGGCAACCCGCACCGTCGTCCCGCCTGCCTCCATGGGTGCATGACATGCGCCGCGGGCATTTTCCTCCCTCTCCCCTCGGGAGAGGGGCGGGGTGAGGGGGGCT
>PUNN01000206.1 GCA_003552605.1 Phycisphaeraceae bacterium | reverse complement strand
GTGTGTTTCCGTATGTGGACATGCACCTGACCGGCGGCAGCACGCTGATGGACTTCATCGCCGTGCTCGGCGGCTACTACGACCCCGACCGCCGCGCCGTCTTCGGCATCAACAGTTGCGTCAAGTTCCCACCGACGTTCAAGGCCGTCTTCGCCACCGACAGCGATGTCGCGGCGGCGACGGTCAGCCGTGATGAGTTCATCGGCCATTACCGCGACCATCGCACCCCGCGTGCCGTCGAGCTTGGTAACGTGCATAACCCGGAAGCAGGCACTGAGTGGCTCGGCGCATCACTGCGACACGACGTGACCCTCGCGCCCGGCGAGCGTATCACGATGCACTATGTCCTCGGTGTCATCGAGAATCCAGAAGAAGGTCAGCACCTGATCGGCCGCTATCTCGTCCGAGGCGCCGCCGATACGGTGCTGAAGGAGATCGAGCAGCAGGCCGAGGCGATGGTGACCCGCGGCGCAGTGCAGACACCCGACGCCCAGTTCGACCGCTGGCTCAACGTCTGGCTGAAGCACCAGCTCCGCTTCGTGGCGCGGTGGGGCCGGGTGATCGGCCGGGGCTATCGCGACATGCTCCAGGACTGCTTCGCCCACCGCATCACTGAACCGGCGCGGGCGCGGCAGAACCTGGCCGAGGTGTTCAGCAAGCAGTTTCCCTCCGGCCGCTGCATCCGCGCCTGGCGGCTGCCCAATGCCCAGCTTGACCTTCAGCACTACGCCGACAGCCCGAGCTGGATGATCATGGCGCTTTCGATGTATCTGAAGGAGACCGCCGACTTCGGCTTCCTCGATGAGGATGTGCCCTTTCTCAATGCCCAGGACCCCTACCAACCCTCGGCCCAATCGGCGAGTGCCTTCGATCACGTGGTGCTCGCCCAGCGATACCTGCTGGGTGATCGTGGCCAGTACGGGCTGTCCAAGATCCACTATGGCGACTGGTGCGACACGATGAACGGGGTGGGGCAGCGCGGCGAAGGTGTGAGCGTGATGCTGTCGATGCAGGTCAAGTGGGGATGCGACCTGCTGGCCGAGCTCGTAGCGGAACTTGTCGACCGGGAGATCACGCCGCGCGGATGGAGCCGTGCAATGCTTCAGCAGGTGCAGCAGGAGATGACAGACGCAGCAACGGAACTGAGCGATGCCATCAACCGGCATGCATGGGATGGTGAATGGTACATCCGCGCGTACGATGATGATGGCCTTCCCGTCGGCTCGACGAAGGCACCCGAGAGCGATAAGGGCGAGCTTCGCATCTTCCTCAACCCGCAGAGCTGGTCGATCATCGGTGGCATTGCCGATCCGCAGCGGGCTGAACAGGCCCTGCAATCGGTGTGTGACAACCTGGAGACTGGCTACGGCGTGGTGCTGAGTTATCCGCAGTCAACGTTCCTCAAGCCGCGCATCGGGCAGATGTCGGCCATGACACCGGGCTTTTATGAAAACGGCAGTGTCTACACCCACGGCAACTGCTTCTACGCCGCGGCCCTGGCCATGGCCGGGCAGGGTGAGCAGGCGTGGCAGGCCATTCGCAGCGTGCTGCCGGATACCGACAACAAGCCCAACACCGACAGCGAGCCTTTCGTCATCCCCAACATGTACATCGGCCCGGTCGTCGAGCGCCGGATGCAACGCAACCTCTACCTCTCCGGCTGGCGCACGGGCTCCGCGGCGTGGATTTACCTGACCGCGGTGGAATGGATTCTCGGCGCCCGCGCTGAGTACGCCGGCCTCCGCATCGACCCGCACCTGCCCGATGGATGGAAAGAGGCGACCCTGGAACGACCATTCCGCGGCGACACCTACCGGATCACCCTCAACCGCCCCGATGGTCATGCACAGAAGGTTCAGTCGGTCACCGTGGACGGTAAACCGATCCAAGGTAACACCATCACCCCCATCGGAGACGGTGCGCTGCACGAAGTTCATGTGACCCTCAACGATGACTGAAGAGCGATCACTCGAACCGGAAAGTGCAACGCCCACAAGGTGCCCAGCTTATGGTTCCCGGTGCCTCTCCGGTTGCTTCGCTTGCGATATACCACTACGAAACATGCGAATGCCACGAAAACTGAGACAGGGCAAGCCCCTGCGAGATTTCACCTCCGAGGTGTCTAACACGCGCAGGACAGCCGCTGAGCATGCCGATACAACCCTACCTTCGAGGCCATGGATAGCAGACGGCATCTTTCCCTCATTGTTCTCACCCCTCATTTTCGTGTTTTCTGCGTTTTTCGTAGTTTCCTCTGATTCCGAGCCATCACGCATGTGCCGTGCCGCAGTACACGCACTGCAATGTGTACCGTTGGCTCGCCACCCCCGTGGACGTGAACACTCCCGAGATGCTGAACGATTCAATCAGCATCGTATCCGGTGACGAATGATGGCGGCACAATGTACCAACCTTCGGGCAGTTCGATCCGGCCGGGCCGCAATCTCCACTCACCGTCTTTCATCACGTACACCTGCCCGCGTGTCTCGGGGCCGATCCTCATCGGGGCGTCCTCGGGCACGAGCACCGTCCTCCCACCGGCGCAGCCGGCGGCCAGCATCGCGCAACAGGTCAGCATCGCGATCGGCTTCCACCGGCTGTTTCCTCTTGCGCCGATACCTTTGCCACCATCTTGCCGCCCCGGCGCCGATGAGGGCCAGCAACAGCCCCGCAAGCGCCACCAGGCCGGGCACGTTGCCGACGATCGTACGCACCAGCGCATCCAATTCATCCACACCGCATTACTCCCTCGTTGATATCATGGCGTCGCCGGTCCGGGCGGCCGCCGACATGATGCTGCATCGTTCATGCGATCCGCCCCCTACTTCGCTCCGGCATCCTCATCGCTGACCTTGTCATCCCGTCCGACGAGCAGACCGACTCCGGCCGCCACCGCTGCGACGGCGCCCGACAGATCCTGTACCGGTGGTGCCTCGATCCCGAGGTACTCACCCACCGCCCAGATGCCCGCCGCGAGGATGGCCACCATCCCCGCCACCGTTGTCTTCCACGATCGCTTCTTCGTTTGCGCCATGATGATTCCTCCTGTGAAGGTGGTGTTGAACATGGTTGTCATGGTGCGGGCGGCATCATGTCGCCCGCAGGCCGGCACCCGTGCGTGATCCATTCAAAGCCGCAGGCGACCCCGTGCCCGCCGCACTTCGCCTCCGCCGATCGTTTGTTGCAGTTGCGGCCCGCCCATCGTGCCTGCAAGGACGCCCGCAAGCAGTCGATAGCGTTCTTCCTCGATGCGCTCGCCGACATGCACGTTGTCCCAGCCCGCAAAGTCGATGCGCATCCAGTGGCGTTGATTGCCGGGTACATCATCGGGATCGACTGGCCCATCGAGTGGCTCGATGCAGATGTAGTGGCCGCGCCGGCCGCGCGCTTCCGGCGCGGGCGGTGCATTCGTGCTTTCATCATGATCTACACGAACCAGATCACCGCGGCCGTAGCTTTGCTGTGGATCGAACTCATCCGGCACTTGCCGCGTCTGTGTGTCATGGTGAAAGCCGAAGCGCTCGTGAAGCCACCGTGGCGTGTTCACAAACAGGCAGTCCCGTTCGGTCGCCACCAGGTGAAACACGCTCGCGACCTTCTCCTTGAACACCCGGGCATCGGCATCGCTCATGCCACTGATCGACCGCCGCGAATAGTGTGGCGAGAGATCCAGATGAGCATCTGCGGGTTGATCGCCCGCCACAAATCAACGAAGGCGTGCAGTTGATCGTAGAACGCATCATGCGTCGGCCCGGCATCGGTGTTCAGCGCATGGGCCTGAACAACGCAGTCAAATGGCCCGAGCGGTTCATACCACAGCGGCATCGCAGTGCTGTTGTCGTCGAGCCACTCATCCAGCCGCTTGCCGCCCTTGCTGAGATGATGAAACACCATTCCAAGTGGATTGCTGAACCGCTGACGCACCCCCACCCGGGCGAGCTTGACATCCTGCACCGCATCGCCATTGCGCGGGCGGAAGTACACGCGCGTTTCAAGCATCAGTTGGTAGCGCTTTGCCTGCTCGAACGTCCAGCCATCGACCGTATCCATCGAGGGCGTGGCATTGACTTGGTACACCGTCGCCCCTTCCGGGGCCGGCGCCGGGTCTTTGACCGCAGCGACCGACCCTATATCCGTGCTGCTGCCATGGTTGCCGAGGCGCAGTCGTATGAATGTTTCGAGGTTGATGTCATGGCCGGGCTCACCGGGCGGGCCCCACACCGCGGCATCAATGGTGATGCCGTCGGCGAGGTCGCACCAGAACGCCGGCTCACCGTAATGGGCCGCGCGATCCGGGGCGCCATTGAGCGCATGGGTGCGCACATCGGCGGCCCAGTCCGAATCCACACAGAGGTCCGGCTGCTCGCTGCCGGAGCGCAGCGGCCAGGGGATCACTTGCGGGTCCGGGATGACATCGCTGCGCCAGGTCCAGTCGCCAAGTTGGAACCGCTGGTCGATGATGCGCCAACTCCAGTCGGCCGGTGATGGCTTGCTGCCGGTCGCGGTGCCGAACCATTGTGTTTCAGGCGTATTGCCGAATATCTGCCCGCAGATGCGGTTGAGCCGGGAGACATGCACGGTTTCGAGTACGGAGTCGCCCGCGATCGCGATGCGGGCGGTGTGCTTGCCCGCCCACGCCTTTTGCTGAAGCCGGCGGAGCGCGCGGCGGGTGGCCGGGCCGGCATACACCATCGGCACGTCGAGATAATGGACCGGATCAAATCCCGATGGCAGTGACATCGCTGCTCCTTCTCACCTGTGCGTTCGCTATCCCCGCGTCTCGGTCCCGTCACAGCCGCTATGCCACGAGAATCTGATACTCGACCACATCACCCTCGGCGAAGCCGGTAAGGAACCGCGCGAAAATAAAGTAAACACTTTTCGATCGGATGGCCGATCTTTGGGGCATGCAGGATGCAACAACCATAGGACGGATCCGTGACAACTATCAACGGATGGCACCGGTAATGAATGAGCGCGCACGGCGTTTGTGGGCGGCGACGGAGGCGCGATCGCTGGGATGGGGCGGTGTGACAGCGGTGGCACAAGCCACCGGCCTGACGCGCAAGACGATCCACAAGGGCATCGCCGAACTGGAGGCCGGTGACGAGGCGGCGCCCACCGAGGTGCTGTCTCCCGAGCGCAGCCGCCGCGCCGGGGCCGGGCGCAAGCCGGTCCAACAGACGCAGCCGGCCCTGACGGCGGCACTGGATGCCCTGATTGAACCGACGGCCCGGGGCGATCCCATATCGCCGCTTCGCTGGACATGCCTGAGCACACGGAAGCTGGCCGAGCAGTTGCGCAAGGCGCAGTTCCGTGTCAGTCCCCGCACGGTGGCGGCCCTGCTCAAAGGTGAGGGCTACAGCCTTCAAGCCAACCGCAAGATGCGCGAGGGCGCATCGCATCCAGACCGCAACGCCCAGTTCGAGTACATCAATGCGAAGGTCAAGCGTTTCCAGCGGGGCGGCAGTCCGGTGGTCTCGGTAGACACGAAAAAGAAGGAATTGGTGGGACATTTCAAGAACAATGGCCGGACCTGGCGCAAGAGCGGCCAACCCGAACAGGTGAACACGCACGACTTCATCGGCGAAGGCGGCAAGGCAATCCCCTATGGTGTGTACGATGTGACTCACAACGAGGGCTGGGTGAGCGTGGGGACCAACCACGACACGGCCCGCTTTGCCTGTCAGGCGCTGCGCCGCTGGTGGATGAAGATGGGACGCAAGCACTATCCTGATGCCACCCGCCTGCTCATCACCGCGGATGCCGGCGGCAGTAACGGCAGCCGCTCACGGGTATGGAAACTGGCCTTGCAGGAACTGGCGGATCATCTCGGGCTGGCCATCAGCGTCTGCCATTTCCCACCGGGCACGAGCAAGTGGAACAAGATCGAGCACCGGATGTTCTCGCACATCACTTCGAACTGGCGCGGCCGTCCCCTGGAGAGTCATGAGGTGATCGTGAACCTGATCGGCCATACCACCACCGCCGCGGGGCTGAAGATCAAGGCGGCACTGGACAAGCGCAAGTACAAGTCGGGAGAGAAGGTGCCGGACAAAGTCATGGCACAACTCAACATCAAGCCCGATAAGTTCCACGGCGACTGGAACTACACGATCAGGCCAAACGCAAAATTGTAATCTTTATTTATGCGCGGCTCCT
>PUNN01000210.1 GCA_003552605.1 Phycisphaeraceae bacterium | reverse complement strand
GGGCTGGCAACGGTCAGCGCAATCCTGCCGTTGTTGATGGCGGGCGACTTCTTCGGCGTGGTGGACTTCGGCGCGCAGTGGGGTCTGCCACTGCCGGCGGGGATCAAATTCAGCACCGCCCTGATGATGGAACTGGCCATCTGCCTGGCGGTGCTCGGTGGGGCCTCGCTAGTGATCGACAGCCTTGGCCATCCGAAGGAGCACGATCCCGAGACCGACCGCCAGTTCGAGCGCCTCGTCGCCCTCGAACAGCGCGGCCGGGTGACCACCCCTGAAGAGAACGTGATCGTGACCGATCCGCGTGGAGGTGAATGACACCATGGAACTGCTGATTGCCGCCGGTATCGGACTGATGATGGCCGTGGGCGTCTACCAGGTGCTGCGCCGCAACCTGATTCGCTCGGCCATCGGGCTGATCATCATCAGCAACGCGATTCACCTGCTGCTGATTTATGCCGGTGCCTACCGTGGCGTCGTGGCTCCCTACGCCTTCGAATGGGCGGCGGAGGGCCGCAGCGATGCCCTGCCGCAGGTGCTCGTGCTCACCGCCATCGTCATCGCCATGGGCGGTTTTTCCCTGGTGCTGGGCATGATCTACATCTTCGGCGTACGCTACCGCACCGGTGACATGGACAAGGTCGACCAGTTGAAGTACTGACATGATGCCCGAGCAAACCGCCTACAGCCACCTTGTTGTCCTGCCGGTGGCGATTCCGCTTGCCGGAATCGCGCTGACATTGCTGGTGCGCGGCAACCGGCGGATTCAGGGGCTGCTGGCGTTCGCCTCGATGTTCCTGGCATTCGCCACCAGTGTCTGGCTGCTGGTCGAGGTCTGGTTAAGCGGTGAGCCGATCGTGTTTCACATGGGCGGTTTCTCCGGCCCCTTCGGCATCACGCTGGTCGGCGACCTGCTGTCGTGCGTGATGGCGGTGATGAGCCAGCTCGTGCTCGCGGCAGGCATACTCTACGGCACGGGCTGCCGCGATAAATGTGCGCAATACCCAACCTTCTACCCGCTGTTTCTGGCCCTGGGGCTGGGCCTGACCGGGGCGATGCTGACCGGTGATGTGTTCAACCTGTTCGTGTTCGCCGAGCTTGTGGTGATCTCGGGGGCGGTGCTGACGGCCATCAGCGATGACAAGAAAGGCACCGAGGCTGCGTACAAGTATTTCTACATCAGCCAGTTCGCCGCCATGATTCTGTTGATCGCCTGCGGCTGCCTCTATGCATCCTATGGCACGCTGAACATGGCTGACCTCGCCGAGCGCATCGCCGATGATCCCGATCGTCCACTGCTGCCGATCGCCATCGTGCTGTTTCTGGTCTCGATGATGGTCAAGAGCGCGGTGATGCCGTTCCACTTCTGGCAGCCGGATTTCCATACCGCCGCGCCGACCCCGGTCCACGCCGTGCTCAGTTCGGTCGTGGTCAAGCTCGGCATCTATGGCTTTCTCCGCATGACCACGCTGCTGTTTCCGCACGAGGCCGAGGCGATTCAGACATCGCTGATCGTACTGGGCAGCATCGGCGCCGTCTTCGGCGGGCTCGGCGCGGCGGGGACCTACGATGCCAAACGGATGCTGGCCTACTCGACGCTTGGCCAACTCGGCTTCATCATCATTGCGGTGGGCTGGCACACGCCCCTGGCGCTGGCTGCGGCGATCATCTTCGCCTTCAACCATAGCCTCATCAAAGCGGCGATGCTCATGCTTGCCGGCGCGGTTGGCAGCCGGGCGCCGGTAAAGACGGCCGAGTTTTCCAGGATCATCGGCCTCGGCCGGACGGTGCCGCTGGCCGGTGTGCTGTTCATCATCGGTGGGATGGCGCTGGCGGGCCTGCCCCCGACCAACGGGTTCATCAGCAAGCTCGCGGTCTTCCGCAGCGGACTCGAGGTGGGCGGCTATTATCCGCTGATCTTTCTGGCCGTGGCGAGCCTGGTCTCGCTGATCTATGTCAGCCGCGCCTTCCAGCTCATCTGGCTTCAGCCCATTCCTGAAGATGTCACCCCCAAGGAAAAGGGCGACCTGCTCGTGGCGCCGCTGTCGCTGATCTCGCTGTGCCTGCTGCTGGGGCTGTGGGCCCAGCCATTGGTCGAGTTGGGCCACGACACCGCCACATGGATGCTTGAACACCGCAGCGATTACATCGACGCGGTGCTGGACAGCCGCGATCGCTTCTTCGAGCAGACCTGGGAGCCGCCCCCATCGCCGCTGGACCCGCAGCAGGCCCCCAATGACACCGGAGCGCAGCCATGAACCGCTATATCCTGATGGGCTATCTGAAGATCTGGCTGCCCCTCTGGGCGGCCTATCTCGGATTTACCGCCAATCTCGAGTGGCTGAACCTGTTGTTCGGCGCGGTACTCGCCCTGGGAATCCTGCTGTTGATCCGGCCGCGGGTGGCCGCGTTGACGCTGCGGCAACTCGTATACAGCATCGCGACGTTGCTGCTTTACGTGCTGATCGTCGCGTGGGAGGTGCTGAAAAACGGGGTTGTTGTGGCACGCATCGTGCTGACGCCTTCCCTGCCGATCAAGCCGGGCGTCATCGCCATCCCCTCCGGCACCGATTCCCGCATAGCTCAGGCCTTCAGCGCTCACTCGATCACCATCACGCCCGGTGAGTTCGTCCTCGAGATGGACCAGCAGGGCACGCTCTACGTCCACAGCCTTGACATGGACCGCACCGAACCCATTGCCGAGCAGGAGCAGGCCCGACGCATCCGGTGGCTGGAACGGATCGTGTCGACCGACCACCCCCGCCCCCCCGAGGTCCCGAATACCGCAGGCAGGCACTGACCCGATATGCAGGAAGCGATTGACATCGCGCTCAACGTCTCGCTCGTAACGCACCTGATTCTCATCGCCTTCGCGGTGTGGCGGGTGTGGAGTGGCGAGAACGCCATCGACCGGCTGATCGCCGTCGACCTGACTGGCACGCTCATCCTCGCGGTGCTGGTCATCATCACCTTGCGCGAACAGCAGGGGCTCTATCTGGACGTGGCAATGGGCCTTGCAGCGCTCGGGTTCACCGCCACCGTGCTGCTGGGCAAATACTTCGCCGACCAACGGCTTTCATAGGTGATCGGGCCGACAGCGGGAATCGCAACCATGGAATTGCTCATTCAAATCCTGATCCTCGTCGCAGTCATCAGCGGCACGCTGTTTTCCATCGTCGGCGTGCTCGGCATGCTGCGGCTGCCCGATGTGTACACGCGGTTGCACGCGGTGGGCAAGGTCAGCGTCTTCGGTGTCGTCCTGCTGCTGATCGCGGCCAAGACACTCGGGGCGGTGGACCTTGGCAAGAGCATCCTGCTGATCATCTTCCTGGTCATCGCCGGCCCCACGCTGACCCACTCCCTCGCCGCCGCCGCCTACCGGATGGGCATTCCCGTGCAGCGGGCGGTCCGCAATGACCTCGCCACGCGCTTCCCGCCGCCGGCGCCCCCCGAGGTGCAGGCACGGCTCGATGGCCCCGAAGCCTCCACCGATCAAGCGAAGGACGGAGATTGACAATCACGATGGTCAGCCTGTTGGCGAGGCAGCGGTAGCGGGTTTCACTCACCTGCCTGGCGGCATCCCGTCCACCGTCCACTCAGGGTCTCAGCGGTCAGGCTCGCGCGAGTGCATCCATGTCGAAAGGGATGCGCAACTTGTCCGCGAGCGTCTTGAATTCGCCGAGTTCGGCCTCGGAGAAGATCAACCCACCAGCCTGCTCGCTCCGCTGCGCCGCCCGGTGCTCGATCTCACCCGGCAGCAGGCACTTTCCTGTATCGCGGTTGCCGTGCCCGCGGATGTCTTCGATCACCGCCTTGACGTTTCCGGTCTGATCTCGGCCGGCGGCGAACGCGCCGCAATTTAGCGCTTCAGGGTGGATCACCTGAAAGAAGAAGCTGGGTGTGGTCTTTTCATCCGCCGGGGCGTTCTGCGGTCTCGATCGCAGCGTTGGCAGCGAACCGCCAATGAGCGCGGCGACCAGTTCGTTGATCAGTGACAGGCCATAACCCTTGTGCGCCCCGAACGGCAGCAGTGCCTGCACCTTCGCAGGGTCCGTGGTGGGATTACCTTCGGCATCAACCGCGGCGTCATCCGGCAGCGGCTTGCCTTCGCGGGCAAGCTGCTGCACCCGCCCCATCGCGACGGTGCTCGTGGCCCAGTCGATGACGATGGGAAAGCCGATGGCCTCGGTGGTGGGAAAGCCCCATGAATGAGGATTGGTACCGAGCGTGGGAAACTTGCCACCGAAGGGCACCACCTCGGCCAGCGCTGCGGTGCAGTTGGTGTAGGCGATGTAGCCGCGGCGGGCTGATTCCATCACGTAACCGCCCCCCCACAGGTAATGAAAGGCGCGGTCGACGCTGACGATGCCTACTCCGTGATCATCGGCCAGCTTCTCAGCGGCCTCGATGGCATCGAAGGCCACTGCCTGGCCGAGCTTGCGCTGGGCATCCCACTTCTGCGCTGCATCGAATCGGGTCGGCAATACCCGGACCTGTGCCCCGGGCACGCAACCGGGCATCACCGTGTTACCTGAGCCGAAATGATCGTCAAGGTGTAATGCCTTGATGGCGTTGTGCGTGCGGATGCCGTACCAGGCGGCGAGCCGGCAGAACCGTGCCGCCTGACGGCACTCCTCGGCGGTGAAGCCGCGGGCAGCGTAAGCGGTTTCCACAATGGTGTCGTGAAGATCGGCGGGAAGAATGCGTTCCATGGGCGGGGATTATAACGGCAACGTGCCGCGACTTCGGTCAGTGCCCCCGGAACCGACCCCGGAACCGACCCGGATGGCGCTTTCAGCCTTCGCTGGCCTGTTCGTATCGGCCGAAGATCATGCGGCCGGCCGATGTCTGGATGCTGCTGGTTACCGTCAGATCGACTTTCCGGCCAATGTGGCTCCGGCCGTGCTCGACCACGACCATCGTTCCATCTTCGAGATAACCCACCCCCTGGGTCGGCCCCTCACCGGGTTTGACCAGTTCCACCGAAAGCCGCTCACCGGGCAGCACCACCGGCCGCAGGGCCTTGGCCACATCGTTGAGATTGACCACCGGCACGTGGCGGACATGGGCTACCTTGGCGAGGTTGTAATCGTTGGTCATCAGGCGCGCCTGCTGCTGCTGGGCGAGGTTGACCAGCTTCTGGTCCACATCCGCACCCTCCATTTCGGCTTCATCGAAGCGGAGGTCGACCCCGGGCATGGCCTGGAGCTTCTCGAGAACCTCCAGCCCCCTCCGGCCCCGCGCTCGCCGCAGCCGATCCTGTGAATCGGCGATGGTCTGCAACTCGTTAAGCACAAACCTCGGTATGACAAGCTCGCCCTGCCACAGGCCCGTGGTCAAGAGTTCGGTGATCCGCCCATCGATGAGAATGCTCGAATCGACCACCGCCGGCCGGCTGCCGCGAAGCTCGCGGGCGAACTCGACATAGGGAATCACGAACCTGAAGTCGTCCTTGGTCTGCAACACAAGGGAGATGCAGATATAGCAGGCCAGCAGCCCCACGAATATCTTCACCCCGTCAAAGAAAAGCAGATACGCCTCGCGCGGCCCCTCCGCCTCCGGCGCCGTCAGTGCCCCGATGAGGTCCACCGGGAAGGAGAGGGCATAGGTCACCACCAGCCCGGCCACAAGCCCGAGAAACACACCAGACAACGCCGAGAGGCTTTTGCGCGGCGTCACCACATCGAGCATGATCACGAAACTGGCGACACCCAGCATGCCGGCAAGCATGGTGTAGACCTGCCACTCGGAGATGCCCAGGTCCTCCTGCACATCCCGTGAGAGCAGATAATAGAGCGGCACCACCAGCGTCAGCACGATCAGCATGCCGCGCAGCAGCAGGAAGACCAGTTTGTCGCTCCGTGGCGTCAGTTCCATGGCAGGTGACCCCTTCCTTTTCGAGCCACAGGATAGGCGGCCGGAATCAACGTGGCCATCACCGCTTGCATCTGCTTGCCTCGGGGTCGCTGGATCACGGGACCTCGCGGCCACGCGGGCACGCAGGGGGCGGTGGCATCCATCTCAGGATGCTGGTATAGGTAGGTGTGAACCGGCCCGTGCGGGCAGACGGCCGGGCCCGATGCACGGGTGGGCTCACGAACCGGGTCAGATCATAACCGAAGCAGCCCTAAGTGATGTTCGCCCGGTGCCGTCGGTGTCCCGGTCGTCTGCC
>PUNN01000292.1 GCA_003552605.1 Phycisphaeraceae bacterium | reverse complement strand
CCGGCTGGCTGCGTCAGCGGCTGCCCCCGGAAGCGCAGCCGATGGCCATGACGGCCTGTGATTGGGGGTTCGCCGCATGGCCATCAGCCGCCCCCGGAAAGACGGCTGCTGACCATGCCACACAAGCTACATGCGTTCGCCCTGGGGGTTCGCTTCGGGGGGTGGACACCCGCAGGGGGATGTCGTGGATGCAGGTGGGTGGCGTGGCGGGCCGCGGCGTGAGGGTCGGCTATTGCCCTGATCTAGATCAGGATAAAAAGGCCTTGGCCCGGGGGATGATGCGGGTGGGCGAGTTTGTTACACTGTTCAGGTAGAGTGGCGAACGATGTGTTTGTCCGCGTGGACGTGCCCGGCCGGTCGGCCGGGTCCGGCCGTCGCGGGGTGTCGCCCCGATCATCATCGCACTGGCTTTCAGCTTTTGGGCCTGTGCGTACCTAGGATAATCCGTGGGAGGTGGCGTGGCACGCCTTGGCCACCACCGGATTTTTTTTGCAGGGAGTTTATCCATGGGCACCAGACGCGCCCCAATATTCAAGGGCAAGCCCTCGCCCAGCCTTTTCCGAATGCGACGCATGAACGTTGAGGAGTTGCAGGAGCACCTTCAGCGTCTGCGCGAGCAGCATGAAGCCCGCGAGCACGCGCTGCAACACCTTCAAACGCGAACCGGCCCGACCGTCGGCGTACGCATCAAACGCGTCACCGAAGAGCGAGACCGCCTCGCCGGCCTGATCGAGGAAGGTGAATTCATCCTCCACGAGCGCGAACGCAAAGGCGGCCAGCGGTAGGGCCTCAACCCGCGGCGAAATCCGCGCGGCGATGCCCCGGGTGACCGGCGGTGGCCGGCCCGGTGCGAATCAACGGGTGAGCACTTCGCGGATCGCCTTGACGCAGTGGCTGAGGGCGGGGACGGGGTTGTCGACATCGCCTTCGTATTCGAGGATGGTCAGGCCGTTGAAGTCCACACGCTGCGCTGTCTCGACCAGCGCTGGCAGGTCAAGGGTGCCGGTGCCGACGACGACATCTTCCGGCTTCCGGTCGGGGGCGAAACGGAAGTCCTTGAGGTGAATGGCGGTCAGCCGCGGGGCGAAGCGCTCGAGCATCTTTACCGGGTCTTCGTGAGAGTCCAGGGACCACGCCGTATCCAGGCACAGGCCGATGCGGTCGCCGGTCTGCTCGACGACGTGGGCGAGCATCTGGGCTGAGCCGAGCCAGTGGCGGCCTCCGTGGTTGTGGATGCCCAGTTGCATGTCGAACTCCGCCGCAAGCTGCTGGGCCAGCGGATGGGCGTGGTCAAAGGTTGCGGGGTTGAAACTGATCGACATGTGCCGGCAACCGGCGACTCGGGCGCACTCGAAGCGCAACCGGTCCTTCTGCGGATCGCCTTCAAGGGTCTCCACGCCGATGCTCTGGATCGTTACGCCGCCATCGCGATAGATGGCCACGACCTTCTCGAAGGCATCGGGATCATTGAACCGATCGTGTGCCCCGCACAACTCGAGGTGCGAAAGGCCGATCTGGCGCACGGCTTCGGCCACGCGGCCATGATCCTTGATGCTTCGGAAGCAGTAGCTCTGAACGGCGAAATCGGGGTGAATCGGCATGGGTGACTCATTTCTGACAAGGGGTGGACAATGCGGCGAACATCGACACGAACGTTCATTGTGCCTCAACGGGCCGCCGGGGGCAACTCAGGGCAAACGCATGCAGCTTGGCTGGGTGCATGACACATTTGGGGGGGGCTTTGTAGCCAGAGAAGGTTTGGCCGGCTACATCAGCGGCTGCCCGCCGAAGCGCAGCCGATGGCCATGCGGCCCCGAGGGTTGAGAATGCCCCGAGCGCCTCGCGGCCTGGATGGCCATCGTACTGTCCCGGAAGCAGGACAGCCCGCTGACACAGCAAGCCTGTTTCGCAGCTATTTGCGCTTGCCCTGGGTGGCAACTGCGCAAGCGTGGTGAGAGGGGACAAGACGCTGCGCAGCGGCCAGATGCCGAAGGTGAACGCAGGGTCATGGAATGCGCCATGACAGGATGCCGGTCTGGTGCAGGTTCAGATACAGGCTGGGGATAACGGGGAGCGTTGTCCAGAGGGATAGAGAGGAACTACGTAAAGCGCGGAAAACGCAGAAGCAGCGGGTCATCATGGAGGAAGGTGAGAGGAGGGGGAGAAACTACGAAATGTGCGAAATGCGCGAAAGGGAGACAAGGAAAGATTTGCTGATGATCAGCGCTGGGGGGGCGATCGGAAATGTGGTGTCAGTTGCACGTTTTCGTGTAATGGGTACCCATCGTCGCAGCAACGTCGTCATGGGGACCGGGTGCTGAATCGAGTTGTCGCGGTCGGGCCGGGTTGGGCAAGCCAGGTTTTCGAACGGGGCGCTGGCAAGGAATTGGGGGCGGTTGGCTGGCAGGAGAGATGCGGTGAAGGTGGGTCAGGGGGTGTCATCAGGCCACCGGACGACCAGCCGGGGCTGTTGCATGTTAGCCAGCACACGCTCGGCGTTCGGGCGATCGGTGCGTTCGTAGTGCCCTTCGGCATCAGCGCGGCTGCGGCCGCCGCGCTGGTGGCGGGTGATGATCCAGCGCTTCGCACGCTCGGGAGCCACATCAATCAGCCAGCATTCATCAAGCAGTGTGGCCAGCCGGTCCCACGGTGGCTCATCGAGCAGCAGGTAGTTGCCTTCGACGATCAGCAGCCGGGTGCCACCGCTCAGGCGGCAGTCCTGCGGAAAGGCGGGTTCATGGGCTACACGGTCGTAGATGGGGTAGGGCAGGCCGACCTCGCCCGCTCGCGCCCGTTGAAGGAGTTCGAGGAAGCTGCCTGTGTCAAAGGTTTCCGGTGAGCCTTTGAACTGGCTGAGCCCGCGGCGGTGCAGTTCCGCGTTCGACAGGTGAAAGCCGTCCATGGCCAGGACCGCCGCGCCCCCCGGCTCAGCTTGCTCGCACGCTTCGTGCAGGTACCGGGCGAGCGTGCTCTTGCCCGAGCCGCCGATGCCGGCGATCCCGAGGGCATACCGCCGCGGCTGTGCGTGGCGGGCCGCTTCAAGCAGGCGCTGAGCGTGTGCTTCGAAGAAGACTCGATCGGCCGTGCATCGCGCTGTGGCCGCCGTCGGGAGGCGGCGGGTGTCGCGAGGGCCGGATGGGCCGTGCGATGCCTTCATGCAGAGCCCCCGCCCGTCACCATACCCGGGCGCTGCCCAGGCCCTCCCACTTGTGGTCGCGGATGGCGCGGACCACGTTCTCGGCGAGTTCGACCGCGGCGGAGCCGGCGTAACCATCGACCATCGGCGGGCCGCCGGTCTGCACCGCATCGAGGAAGCTGGTCAGTTCCGCCGTCAGCGGGTCCTGCTCGCCGTCGGGCAGGTCCATCGTCAGCTCATCGATCATGACCAGGCCGGAGTAATCGAGGTTGGACAGGTCGGCCCCGGCGAGGATTTCATCGCGAAGCTCGCGGAAGGCGAATTCGTTGTCCGACTTGCGGATGACGATGCCCGAGCGTTTCTGGTAATCGAGGCTGACGTAGGCGGCCTCGCTGAACAGGCGGAGGCGTCGATGGGTGTCGAAGGCCAGCCGGCTGGCGGTGACGTTGGCCACGCAGCCGCTTTCAAAGACGATCCGGGCGTTGGCGATGTCCTCGTGCTCGCCGAGGATGGGCACGCCGATGGCATCGACCTTATGCACCGGGGACCGGGCGAGGGCGAGGACGATGTCGAGGTCGTGGATCATCATGTCCATGACCACGCCCACATCGAGCGAGCGGAAGGTCATCGGACTGACACGGTGGACTTCCATGAACCGGGCGGGGATTTCCAACCCCGCCACGGCGCGCACCGCCGGGTTGAACCGTTCGGTATGGCCGACCTGGAGCACGGTGGCACTGCTGCGGGCCGCTTCGGCCAGTTGCCGGGCCTCGGCGACGGTGGCCGCGAGGGGCTTTTCGACCAGGCAGGCGATGCCCCGTTTCAGCAGCGGGGTGGCGATGGCGGCGTGGCGGACGGTGGGCACCGCCACGCTCACCGCGGCCACGGCCGGATGGGCGGCGAGCATCGGTTCCAGCTCGGTATAGAAGTCGCAGCCATACTCATCGGCGACCGTCGCCGCGCGCTCCTCATCCTTGTCAACCACGGCCACCAGCCGGGCACCGGGCAGTTGGGCATAGGTCCGGGCATGGTGACGGCCCATCCGCCCGACACCGATCACGGCCACTTCAACATGTGCAGCATCGCTCATCACGCACATGGTACCGCAGGGGCCCCGCAGATGCCCTCCGCCCGCTGGCCATGGCGCGGCGAGGGCTGGGGCGGGTGTATGACACGCGCCGCGGCTGCCCGGTCGGGCCTTTACTCCCCTCTCCCTCGGGAGAGGGGCCGGGGGTGAGGGGCGGGGCCGGACGGGTTCTGCGTTTGTTCCCTCACACCAGCCCTCTCCCGAAGGGATAGTGAGCAAAAGTCTTCCGCGACATGTGTCATGCACCCGGCTGGGGCCGCCCGATTGGGGGGGGCATGGTCAGCGACCGTGCGCGACCGAAGGCCATGCGGCAGCGAGTGTCTTGGAAGGCCGCATGGCCCGGTGCAGGCAGTTCCCAAACACACGCGGCCATGGGGCCTTGCAGCGCATATCCTGCATACAGCCGGGGCTCACTATGTGGGACGGTTCAGCCCGGAGGCATCTCGATGACCCGGATGACGACGGGCTCGCCTTCAATGAAGTCGCGCTGCTTGATCTGATTCAGCGCATCCTCGAGCGACCCCTGCTTCGCCTCGTGGGTGGTCATCACCAGCGGGACGAACTCGCCGGCGCGGCTTTCATGCTGGATGATGCCCGACAGGCTCACCCCCGCATCGCCAAGTGCCGTGGCGATCGCCGCCATCACGCCCGGCCGGTCCAGGGCGTTGAATCGCAGGTAGAAGCGGGCCTGGTTCTCTCGCGGGTCCAAGAGCCGCGCCGGGGCCTGCTGGTCCGGCCACAACTTCAGTTGTGAGAATGCCTTGGGGTACCAGCCGGCGGCGATATTGAGAATGTCGCTGACCACGGCGCTCGCGGTCGGCTCCTTGCCTGCACCGCGGCCGACGTACATCGTCTGACCCACCGCGTCTCCGAAGATCGAGATGGCGTTGAACGAGCCGCTGACCTGTGCCAGCGGCTCCTCGCGGTGGATGAAGCATGGCTGCACCGCGAGGTTCAGCGCCACCGCGTTGTCGTCCTCGATCCGCTCGGCCAGGCCGAGCAGTTTCATCTCATAGCCCAGTTCCGCCCCGAAACGCACATCGGACAGGTCGAGCGTGTTGATCCCGGTGCATGGGATCGCCTTATCGCTGACCTGGCAGCCGAAGGCGAGCGAAGCCATGATCGCGAGCTTGTGGGCGGTATCCCCGCCGCCGACGTCGAGCGTCGGGTCGGCCTCGGCGAAGCCGCGGGCCTGGGCCTCGGCCAGGGCATCGCCGTACTGGGCACCGTGCGCGGTCATCTGCGTGAGGATGTAGTTGCACGTGCCGTTGAGGATGCCGTACATGGCCTGGATACGGTTGGCCATCAGCCCGAAGTTGAGTGCGGTGATCAGCGGGATGCCACCGGCGCAACTTGCTTCAAAACCGATGGATGCGTTGTGCTCGCGGGCCAGGGCGAACAACTCCGGCCCCTCCGCGGCCAGCAAGGCCTTATTGGCGGTGACCACGTGCTTGCCCATTGCCAGCCCGCGGCGGACAAACTCGCTGATGGCCCCGCGGCCGCCGCCAAGCTCGACCAGGACCGGCATGTCCTCGGTGGCAAAGAACGCCTCCGGGTCCGTCACGAGCGCCTCGGCGGGCACACGCTCGGTCTTGTAGTTGACATCCTGCGGCCGCACGAGCACACGCCGTAGCTGAAGCTCCACCCCCAGCCGCCGGGCATACAACTCGCGCAGATCCTGTAGAAGCTCGACGACACCGGAGCCGACCGTACCGCAGCCGATCAGCCCGACGCCGATGGATGGCAGACTCATATTTCACAACTCCTTACGGGGAAAACGTCCAGCTTAGCAGCCGCGCCGGCCCGATGCCATGAGCGCGGGCCGACCTGCGGGGCGAAAGCATGTAGCATGGGTGGCATGGTCAGCAGCCGTCTTCGGCTGATGGCCATGCGGCAAACCCGCTTTTACGAGCCTGCATGGCCATCGGCTGCGGACAGCCGCTGACCATGCCACCCTGTTT
>PUNN01000320.1 GCA_003552605.1 Phycisphaeraceae bacterium | reverse complement strand
TGAATCTGCCCGTCTCGCCCACGACCGGCCAAAATCGCCGCGCAACCCCGCTGACGACCCCGTTAGCCCCGCTTCCGAAGCACTTCGGCCGCCTGGGACAAGCCATCTTGCGGAATCGCTGGGCGGTTTCGGTCGCCGCTGAAAGGACTGCCGGGTGCTGATAGAATCGTAACCCATGGAGGAGTCGCTGCTTCAGATCGATCGGCCGGGTGCGCTCGAGGGCGGGGCGATGGTGCTGTCGTTCAACGGCTGGATGGATGGTGGCAACGCCTCGACCGGGACAGTCGAGTTGCTGACGGAACTGTTGCGAGCGGAGGTGGCCGGGCGGATCGAGGCCGAGCCTTTCTACCTGCTCAACTTCCCCGGCTCGATGGAGGTGGCGGCGATGTTCCGGCCGCCGGTGCGTGTCAGCGAAGGGGCACTCGAGCACATCGAGATGCCCTCGAACCAGTTCTGGGCCGCTGCGGAACGCAACATCGCCTTTTTCCGCGGCCAGGAGCCGAACCTGCGATGGGGCACGTTTGCCGATTGCCTTTTCACCGGTGCCCGGAGGCTCGGGGTCGACCGGATCGTGTTCATCGGTAGCGTGGGTGGTGCCGTGCCCCACACGCGGGACCCGCGGGTCTACGCCAGTGCCTCGGATGGCACCATGCGGCAGCAACTTGCCGAGTGCCACCTGCCCTGGACGACCTACGAAGGCCCGGGCAGCATCAGCACCTACATGCTCGGGCGCGCGGCGGATGAAGGGGTGAGCATGGGCACGCTGGTGGCCGAGGTCCCGGCCTATGTACAGGGCCGTAACCCGCGGGCTATCCTGACCGTCACGCAGAAGCTCGGCGCCCTGCTGGGGCTGAATATCGATCTGGACAGCCTGCGGAGCATTGTCGATCAGTGGGAAAAACGGGTCAACGATGCCGTGGGGCAGCATCCGGACCTTCTTGAGCACATCCGGCGTCTCGAGGAAGACTACGACAACGATGTGTTCGAGACGCAGATGAGCGACCTGAAGGACTGGCTCGAGCAGAAAGGCATCCAGGTCGACTGACCCCCCGGAAGTTACCCCCGGAAGCTGCCCCCGGAAGCTGCCCCCGGAAGCTGCCCCCGGAAGCTGCCCCCGGAAAAGGCGTCCCGGAAGTTGTCCCCGGGAAGGAGCCCCCGCAATAATCTCACCCAAGGTAACCATGGGCACGGTTGCTCGACGCGGGTCGGCCCGGCCGGCCCTGCGACTGCTGCTTGTAAAACAGGCTGGCTTTGCGGAGTGTTTGCCATGCATATCCGAGGCCTTCAGACCGACATCATCTGGGAAGACAAACCGGCCAACCACGAGGCCGCGCGAAGGATGCTCGAGGATGAGCCACCGCCGGCCGGCTCGCTCATCATCCTGCCCGAGATGTTCTCCACCGGCTTCAGCATGAAGGTCGACACCATCGCCGAGGGTGAGCAGCGGCCCACCGAACGGTTCCTTGCCGATATCGCGCGGCGGTACGAATGCACGGTGATCGGCGGCGTGGTCAATCGCAATCCTGATGGCATGGGTCGCAACGAGGCCCTCGTGCTCGGCCCGGATGGGAGCGAGCTTGCCCGCTATCACAAGATCCACCCGTTCAGCTTCGGCCGCGAGGTGGAAAGCTATGCCCCCGGCCGCGAGGTGGTGACCTTCCAGCTCGGCGATGCCGTCGTGGCGCCGTTTGTCTGCTATGACCTGCGCTTTGCGGAGGTCTTCCGCCATGCGACACTCCGCGGGGCGGAGGTCCTGGTCGTTATCGCCTGCTGGCCGGCGGTGCGCCAGTCGCACTGGTCGGCGCTGTTGCGCGCCAGGGCGATCGAGAACCAGGCCTATGTCATCGGGGTCAACCGCATCGGCAGCGACCCCAAGCTCGAATACACCGGCGGCAGTGTAATCGTCGACCCGCAGGGTGAGGTGATTCGTGAAGCGGACGATGTGCCCCGCGTGCTCGCGGGCGAACTCGACCTGCCCACCCTGCGCGACTACCGCTCCCGCTTCCCCGCCCTTGCGGACGTCCATCGCCGCTTCCTCGGCATCACCTCCGCCGATACGCAAGAGGGTTGACGATACCGCACCACGGACACAGGCGTTGCCTTTGATCGGTCATGCCCGCTGTTCGGCGGCATGAGGCCCAATGCATTCAGCAGCCAACCCGGGTGGCATGGTCAGCGGCTTTCCGGGGGTGTCCGCAGCCGATGGCCATGGCGGCTCGTGAAGGTGGGTTCACTGCATGACAAGCCGCGCCAACATGCATTTGCCCCCATCGGTGGCATGAGGCCGCCGGTTCAGTCATCTTCTCGGGTATCGGTGGTTCGCCGGTGGGCCGATGGCTTCGAGGCATACGGTGAGCCGGCCGGTGATGTGCGGGCTGTGGAGGCGGCAATGTTTTCGTGGCGGGAGGCGGGGCCCGGAAGGTGAAGTTTGCCGGTGGCCGCTTGGCCGTTGCCGAGGGCACGGGCGAGGCCGGTCAGGTCGTGGCCGCTCGGTTCCTGGAACAGTCGCAGGCCGAACTCGGGCACGATCGAGAGGATGTGGTCGAAGATGTCGGCCTGAATGGCCTCGTACTTGGCCCAGATCGTATCCGTGGTGAAGACGTAAACCTCGATCGGCAGGCCCTGCGGCGTAGGGGCGAGTTGGCGGACGAGGAAGGTCATCTGCTTGTGAATCTGCGGGTGGCGCCGAAGGTACTCGATCACGTAGGCGCGGAATGTGCCCACGTTGGTCAGGTGCCGCGCGTTGGCGATCACATCCGCCGATTCCTGCGGGCAATGCTGACGGTTGTAGGTGTCCAGCTCCGTCGCCTTGCGCTGCATGTAATCACTCAGCAGCACAAAGCGGCTGAAGTAGCGGATTTCATCCTCGCTCAGAAAGCGGATGGAGGTCATGTCCAGATGCACCGCCCGCTTGATCCGCCGGCCGCCCGATTCGTGCATCGACCGCCAGTTGCGGAACGAGTGCTCGAGGAACTTGTGGGTGGGGATCATCGCGTGCGTGCGGTCCCAGTTCTGCACCTTGACGACGTTGAGCGAGATGTCGATCACATCGCCATCAGCATCGAACTGCGGCATCTCGATCCAGTCGCCCACGCGCACGAGGTCGTTGTTGACAAGCTGGATGCCCGCGACGAACGAGAGGATCGTCTCGCGGAAGATGAGCATGATAATCGCCGTCATCGCCCCGAGGCCGCTGAGGAAGATCAGCGGTGACTGGTCCATCAGCGCGGCGAGGATGAGGATGATGGCGATGGCGTAGATGACGATCTTGACCACCTGGAGATAGCCCTTGATCGGCCGGCCGCGGGCGATGGGGTATCGCAGGTAGATGTCGTTGGCCGCGCTGATCAGCGCCCCGAGGCCCCGGGCCACCACCAGGACAATGGTGGCCACCGCGAGGCGTTGGATCAGGTGCTGCCAGACCATCGGCAGGTGGGGAATGTGGTTGGCCCCTTCGTGGATGACCACGGCGGGCACCGCCGGCACGAGCCGCTCGAGCGCGCGATGCTCACGGAGGATGGCGACCCACCAGGTGGGAATGCGGCTGACCACCCGGGTGATGAACCACAGCAGAACCCAGCGGGTCAGCAGATGCAGCCCCGCCGCAAGCGCGATCACCACCCCGGCGATAAAGAGCGCCTGAAGTGCGGGATAGCCCTCGAGCCAGGCCAGGTACCCGGGTAGCTCATCGGCCGCCGCGCCCCCGGCCCCGGCCCCGCTCTCGGCCCCGGCTTCCATCGCCCCCTGCCCATTACCGCCGCTATCGCCGGCGGCGTGACCAGCGGCATCGGGTGCGGACGGCTCGGTCTCGGGGGCATATTCAGCATCTGCCATGGGAAAAACCTCTCACCAGCCATCATAACCCAGTGGCCGGATGCCGATCGTGTCCGGCAGGGGATGCAACAGGGCGAACGCACGTAGATGCGAAACAGGGTGGCATGGTCAGCGGCTGTCCGCAGCCGATGGCCATGCAGGCTCGTAAAAGCGGGTTCGCCGCATGGCCATCAGCCGAACTTCCAAGGGCGGCTGCTGACCATGCAACCCTCGCTTGCATGCGTTTGCCCTGGAGGGTGCAAATGCGCAGGTGGTGGCGATTGCGCGGCGGCAGGGGGAGAAATCGGGGGGTTTTCGGAGCGAAAATCATTGCCCGGGGCGGGGGTGCAAGGTAGGCTGATTGTGGGACGTCCTCTCATCCAGGGGCTTCGCCCTCGTCCGGTTGCTCTGTCAGGAGGGCTCGAACATGGTCATGATGGTCAAGTGCCCCGGTTGCGCGGTGACGTTGAATGTGCCCAAGCGGGCGGCTGGCCACTGGGCGCGCTGCCCGGCCTGCCGGTCGAAGTTCATCGTCCCGCGGGATGATGAATTGCTCGATGAGACGGTGTCGGTCTGGATCGAGCAGTCGGTGGAGAGCGAGCGTCGACGCCGCCATGCCATCTCCGCCATGCGGATGGCCCGGCTGACGCGGCAGTTGATGGCCACCGCTACGGCCACCGCGGCGGCAGGGACAGGAGCCGGGGCCGCAGCCGGTGCCGACCCTTATTCCGGGGATGACGCCGCAAGAGGTGATGCTGCAACCGGCGTGTGCGAGCAGTCGGATGTTCCCGAACTCGAGATGGATGAGCCGGTGGGCGAAGTTCCGGAGGTCTCTTCCGGTCCAGCGTCGAAAGGAGGGGGCGCGGCGAGCGAATCGGCAGATGTCGATGGCGCTGGAATCGGCGAGGGGCAGGGGGCGCCGATGGATGACAGCATGCTCGGGGACCTTATCAACCTCGACGATCCGGATGATGGGCAGCGGCCGACCCTGAGCGACTCGCAGGTCAGCCTCAGTCCTGACCAGATGGATCCGGGCCCGCAGGGGTTGGCGCCGTCGCCGCCGCAGGCCGATGCACAGGATGGCGCCGCCGCAACGCCAGCGCTGAAGGAAAGCGGCGATAAGCGGGGTGAGGGTGGGGCCGATGTGGCGGCGGCGGACCCCGCAAAGGGGGGGACCACCGGCGCCGTGGCAGATGTGGGGGACCAGGGCGCGGCGGCGAGGGGCAATGAACTGGTGCCGCCCCCGATGCGCCTCGCCGGTTCCGGTTCGGGCCTGCAGTATCCGGGCGACATTGACGGCGCAGCGAGGCCGTATCTCATCGTCACCGAGGCCACGCAGGCCGGCGTGACCCTGGCATTTAACAGCCGGTGGATGGAGCATCCACGCTTCCGCGCTTCCCTGCCGCTTCAGTGCGTGTTCTGCAACGAGGTCGAGCCCGGCAACCTGCTGGCGCGGCCGCTGGCGTTCATCGACCGGACGCAGGCGCAGGTTCGCTCACTCGAGACACTTGATGCACGCTATGAGTACCCGCTGCACGAGTACCAGACGGTGGATGACCTCATCGGCATCATGGGCAGGATCGAGGAACTTCCCGGACCGTTCAACCTGCCCATGCCCTACTACATCGCACGTCGATACAAGCACGAGACGATCCAGACATGGACGCAGAAGCGGCGCGATGGCACCATCGACTGTTATGTCACGATCCCGAGCGCACGCTGCGCCATGGCATGGGTGGCGCGGGTCAACGGCATCTGCGGCGATGAATATGAGTTGCTTGCCGAGCAGGTGATGCTGGCCGATAACGATGCGTGGCGCGAGCTGAGCGACCCGGTCCGCAAGCGCATCTGTGTCTGGTGCGCTTTCGAGTCAGGGGAGTGCTTCGTGGCCTACATCCCCGATGCCGACTTCGGTCGCCGCGAGGCCGGCCTCGCCGGGATCATCGTCACCGACCGGCGTGTGCTTCACCACAAGTATCATCACAATGTGCAACTGCGGCGGGATGAATCGGTGACCCTCTTCGCCCGGCAGAAGGGGCCGATCACCACGCTCATCCTGGCGCGCGGCGAAGACCGCAGCCGCTTCGGCAAGGTGCTCAACGATCACCTCAAGGATCTCGTCGAGGCAATCGGCCCGGACAGCGGCATCAAGGTCGTTTTCTCCGGGTGAACGCACGCGGCATGCTTCCGCCGTCGCAAGCCGTCGCCATCTCGTGTGCAGGGCCGGCCATACCGCCCGCCGGTAGGGGCAAACCAGGGCGAACGCATGTAGCTTGGGTGGCATGGTCAGCAGCCGTCTTCGGCTGATGGCCATGCGGCGAACCCCCAATCACAGGCCGTCATGGCCATCGGCTGCGGACAGCCGCTGACCAT
>PUNN01000423.1 GCA_003552605.1 Phycisphaeraceae bacterium | reverse complement strand
CGGATCGATGATGTATTCATCGCGCTGTTCATCCCATTCCAACGGCCGCCACGGCTCATCGATCAGTTCTTCGACGGCGCGCGGGTGGATCAGGTAGCCCTGCTCCGCATCCACCTGCTGCAATTCGAGTGGGCCATCGGTGGGATAGCTCTCCTCGGGCAGTCGCAGTTCGAGGGCCTTGTCCACGAACATGGCCATGTAGTCGAAGCCCGCCATGCGCGACATGCGGCGGACCGGGTCATCCTCGGTCTTTTCGACGGTGTAACCGCGCTGCTGTCCGAGCGAGCCTCCCGGGTGGTCACCGTGCCCAATGCCGGGGGCAACCACCTGGTGAGGCAGCCATCCCTTGTGCTTTCGATAGTTGAGAAGGCCCGGCCGCACGTGCCGGTGCCAGGTGCGCGCCCATTCGCTCTGACCGTTGAGGTTGACGTGCAGGTGGCGGTGGCCGAAGCGTGCCCACTCGGGTGGATAGTCGCCGCCCCAGGGCGGCACTTCACCGTGCCAGACGATGCTGGCGATGCTGCGTTCGGGATGGGCCCAGCTCATATACGTGGGGAAGCGGCCATTGGCCGACATGCCCCACGTGATCCACGGTGCATGGCGGTACTCATCGATGCCGGTGCGGTCGGCGATCTGCTCGAGGATGCCGGGGATGAGCTTGCGGTCCACGCCGGAGCGCAGGTAGATGATGCCCATCTCATGGCGTTTGGCAACCTCGCGTGTGGCCTCATGCTCCCCGAAATAGATCGAGTGGGCGAGGATGGTGATGATGAGCACCCCGCGGATGCGCTCGGCCTCGGGCGGTGTCCACACCAGCACCGCCATCTGCCCATCTGCCTTGCGGTTCTTGTAGCGCTCGTAGCTGCGCTCGCTGATCTCCTTGAGCTTCTCGACCACCGGGTCGGAGAGATGCATCTGGAGCGGCCAGGTTTCATCACCGGAGACATCGCCAAGGTCGATGTGGGCGTGAGCGCCCCCGGAATCCTCGGCGGATGCATCCTGGCCGGCGATTGCAGGCTGCCCCGCGATCCCGATCACGAAGTACAGCAGCACACCCGCTGCCATTGAGGGATCAATGCGAAGTGAACATCGTCTTGTGGCTCGCCGCATGCGCATGGTGAATCACCTCATCCGATCGAGTTGTTAAAGGCAAGTTCAGGAAGGCTTGTTCCGGAAGACTTCATGGCGATTGCGGGTCTTGTTCCTCGAGCAACTCGGCCCCGAGTCTGCCGATGGCCTGAATGTGCAGGTACGGCCCGCGCTCGGGGTCGATGCCGTTGATATCGCCTTGGAACCGCTCCGAAGCAAGGCTGAAAGAAGGGGAGGTGTACATTTGTGGCTCCGGGGCCTGAACTTTTCATCCGGTGGGTTCCTGGGAAGAGGAGCTTGGGCGCCTGGGCAATTCTCAACGGTTATGCAATGTCAATGGTTGCCAGTCAATCGCCCACATCGCCGCTACATCTTCAACGTCGTGACAGAACGTGACGCTCTCACGGCTCGGTGGGCCGATTGCGCTGGGATCCACGCATCCGCATCGGCGGCCCAATTCAACCGGAACGGCCTGCGCTCAAGGCCTCGTTCGGTTTCGCGAGGCACCCCCGGAAACTTCCGGGGCCCTTGCCTCCCTCGCCCCTTCCCTTCAGCCCTACGGACGATGGGATCCCGACCGACAACCGGTCTCGATCTCCGCTTCGCTCATCTGATCGCAACGCTTCTCGGTGGCGTTTATTGCACTTCAGAGAGCAGTAAGCGGGATACGAGCACCACCAGTCGGATGGCGAAACACCTTCACATGGTCGGTATGTTCCAACTGGGGACGGAAGGGAGGAATCGGTGATCGGCAAAAACAAGATGGCCGTTCAGAGCGATGGCACGATTGCGCATGCCGCTGATACTGTTGCGCATCGTATCCGACCGGAAAGTCGAAAGAGGCTGTGCGCTTGCGGTAAAGCGAAATGCGTCATGGTGCGGGAGGTAGATTGGGTAGGCGAGGGCGGCTGGGAAAACGAGCACAAGGACCGCGGTGACCTGAACGTACCGGGCGAAGCGCGGCTGTCGGGTGAAGCAAGTCGGCACGATCCCTCGACCGGCGATCTCAGAGGTCACGCACGGGCCGGGTGGCCCACCGGGGGCGCCGGTTGAGTCAGCCGTTGCAGGTGGTGGACGGTCTCTTCGGCGGCTTCCGCCGCGGCGGTGAGGGTCTGCTCGATGTCGGCTTCGGTGTGGGCGAGCGACAGGAACCACGGGTGCGGGGTGCCGTAGATGCCGCGGCGCTGAAGCGCGGTGCAGAACTCGATCAGCACCTGTCCCCCCATGGCGGGGGTGGTGGGCCGGTCGGGGTGATCGACACCGTTCTCCACCGGCGTGGGCATGGCCGGGTCGCCCGCCATGCGCGCGGGCAGCCCGGTGTCTTCAAAGATGGCATTGAAGCCATCAATCAGGCGCCGGCCGAGGCGCTGGAAGTGGGCGATACCATCGCGGGACTTCATCTGCTCGATCACCGTCTTCGCCGCCACCAGTGACAAAGCATCGGCATGGAAGGTGGCCGCCATATAGGTGTCGGTGCGATCGGCCATGACCCCGGCGCGGCCCACGAGCACCGCGGCGGGATAGCCGTTGCACATCGCCTTGCCGAACGTGGCCAGGTCCGGCCGGATGCCCAGCGGCACCTGTGCCCCGCCGAGGTCGAAGCGGAAGCCGGTCTTGATCTCATCAAGGATGAAAACCGCCCCTTGCTCATCGCACAGTTCGCGGATGCGATCGAAATAGCCCGGCGCCGGCCCTTCACCCTGCACCGCTTCGATGATCACGCCCGCCACGTTGCCGGCCTCGGCCTCGAGGCGCTGCTCGAGCGCGGCGGCATCGTTGTAGGGCACCTCGAGCATGAGCTCGCGCTCGTGCCGCGGTACACCCGGGTTGTGGGGCACGCACCAGTCATGCCAGCCGTGATAGCCGCAGCGGATGATCTTTTCACGACCCGTGTGGGCCCGGGCACAGCGAAGCGCACCGCTCGTTGCCGCGGAGCCACCAATGAAATACATCGCCCGCTCGGCACACGGCACAAGCTCGCACAGGGTCTCGGCCACCTCGATGCTCAACGGATGCTCGATGCTGTAGAGCGTGCCGGCTTCCATCTGCCGCTGCACCGCGGCGTTGACCGCGGGATCGGCATGGCCAAGCACGATCGGACCGTAGCTGAGCAGGTAGTCGATGTACTCGTTGCCATCGATGTCGGTGAAACGCGAGCCGCGGGCACTGGTGGCGAAGGCCGGCCCGCCGCGCATCAGCGCCCGCACCGGCCGCTTATGCGCCTGCCCCCCGCCGACGATGATGGAGCATGCGCGTTGCCAGAGCCTGCGTGATTCGGCGTTGCGCTGATGCGGCATCAGCCGTCGCAAGACATCCTGGCCGGTGCGGCACACCTGCTCACCCACGTTGCTCTCAAAAGCATAAAGGCCCAGCACCCGCGGGGCGAACACGGCTTCGTAGCGGCCCGCCTCGTAGGCCGCGGGGGATGGGAAGTAGCCGTGCATGCCGTTGGTCAACGTGCTGGTCAGCACGTGCGGGGCCAGACCGCTGCGCGCGATGCGCATGCCGTATTCGCAGTAGGGCTCACCGGGAATGCCCACGATCGCGATCGGGCCGATGCGCAGGCTGCTGAGGCGGAGGGTGCTCTGCGGGGTCAAATCGCCGCGCTCGACGGCGCCAAGCGCTTCGCGCGCCCAGTCGAGTTTGGTGGCCAGGTTGCACCAATCCCAGTCCGAGGCCTTTCGCTCTCTCTGCGCCAGTTGTGGCTCGATCTCGGCAATCAGCTTTTCGAGTTCTTCCCGCGGTGGCAGCGGTTGGTGCGCTACGGTCACCGCGTGTTCGCACCAGTCGAGCACATCGGGCGTGGTGGGCTCGAGGTGTGGCAGTGCATCCAGCACCGCCTGCCCGATCATCCGCCCCGTTTCCCGTGCGTTGTGCTCACTGGGCTTGCCCGGGGTGAAGTTGGCCGGGTTGACGTCGCCAAGGGCGCCCTGGAGAAAGAGCACGGGCAGATCGTGGCCGAGGCCTTCACGGATCGTGTCCTCGATGAAAGCGGGGAAGTCGGGGCTGATGCGGCCCGCGCCATGCATGTTCACCGGATGACAGGCGAAGTTGACCACCACGGCGCGGGCGTAGCCATGGCCATCGTCGATGCGGATGATACCCACGCCCGGATCGTTCAGGCCATCATCGAACGCGCGGTTGACACTGGCATCAGGGCATTGCGCGCTGCCCACCCCGATCTGCGCCAGTCTTCTGTCGGCAAGCGCTGCCTTGGCCACCTCCACCAACTGCTCGACAAGACCGTCGACATACTGCGGGTCCTGTCGTCCCCAATGCCGCAGATGCATCGTCGCCGGCCCACCGTGGGTATGTGTGCAGGCGAGCATGACCGCCTCCCGCGCGATCCCGGCCTCCAAAGCGATCCGCTCACGGATGCGCTCGGCCAGGGCGCTATCCAGCCCCAGCAGATCACAACTGATCAGAAGCGCCCAACGGTCACCCAATCCCATCGCGATGGCCGTGGCGTGCAGCGGCCGATGCACCCCCGCGGCCGGCCCGAACGCCCCGCCGGCCAACTCAGTACCCACAGGCGGCGTGATGTCGATCCGGGCAATGCCGGCGGTGAAGGATGAGTGCTTATCGTCTTGCATAGTGGTCGTCCCCATCGAGTCGAGCTATGCCCCCGGCACCCCCCATTCCCGCAGGGAGGCGTTGCACAACCAGGCCACAGCATACCAAGGGACGCTCCTGAAAGGGCGCATATTGCTCGACTACCACGTTCATGTGCTCGGCGGCGGTGGGGGATGGGAAGCCTGCTCCAACGCGGCCTCCCTTCTTGCCGATATGGGGTCGTCGCACATGAGAGCCATCTGCCGCCGGAGCACGGAGATGATTCGCGCCCAGGGGCCGCTGGTGGCTTCTCCAAACGGGGTTCAGCACTCACGTCGAGGCCACTGGTAGGCAAGCCGCCGGGGGTACCCGGGGCATAAGACGCCGGCCGTTTCCTCGTGACCCCGTAGGAGCGAACGCCCTTGAATGGCCCTCGATCGTGAATGGCCCTCGATCGTCAGCGGGTGGGCCAGATGCGGCGGGAGAATGCGACGGTCGGATTTGGCGAAGTGTGCAATGGGACTCGTGGTTAATGCGTTGCATCCGGCATGCCTCTGGACAAGGAGCTGGATCATGCGCGATATGCTCATCCCGCTTTCAGTGATGCTTCTGATGATGGTGACGGCCGCCACAGCCAACGCTGATGACCTTGAGATCGAACTGCGGCTGATCCGTGGGCTCGGCACGGGCACCGAGGTTGAACAGGCGGACGGCCCCTCGCTGGTGGTGGATGTGGCCCATCGTGATGGCCATTGGCAGCGCGCCTGGGGACTGGATACGCGACAGCGCCGGATGCGCCTGCTCATGGGCCGGGTGGCCGAGGCCGAGATCGACGATGAGAAGATCGCGCTGCGCATCGAGTTGCTCGAGCGCGAGTCGGATGGACGCCTGCCCGGCGGCTTCGACCTGCGTAACGGTGACGTGCGGCGGATCGAGGTCGAGCTCGACCGCACGGGTGACAGCCTGGATGGCCGCTATGCGCTGACCAGGTATTCGCGGTACGCCAACACCCGTTACATCGAGCGCCCGGAACAGATCACCGTCGATGCCCTCCGTGCGATGGCGGTGGACTACAGTGGCCAGAGCGGCGCCCCGTGTCTGTTCGTACTTGTCGACCGGATTGAGGGCGGTGGAAAGAAAGTGTGGAACTGGAACCTGACCGATGACCGGTGGGTGGATGAGGTCGAGATCGACGGCAACACCTTCACCCTCCCCACGGGCGACGGCACGCTGCGCGGCACTCTCGTGACGCCCGAGGGCGTAGAGATCACTGCGGGGGAAAACGAGGGAGGCTATCCTGCCATCCAGGCGCGGGGTGGCGACAACTTTTTCCTGGTGGCCACCATCAGCGGGTCCGACACCGATGTCCCGCAGGTGGACGTCGAAGGTGAGAGCCTCGATGCGCAGGTCACCGTGGGCGCGCAGGTGGTGCGGTTCGATGGCGAGAAGGTTACTGTCACCGGTGCAAACGAGTGATAAACAGGAGAGATGATCATGAGAACGTTGAGGTTTCTGAATCGTCCCGCGATGGCGGCGGCTGTGCTGGTGCTGGCGGGGGGGCTGGCCGGGGTGGT
>PUNN01000051.1 GCA_003552605.1 Phycisphaeraceae bacterium | reverse complement strand
GACCATCAACCGTCAAGACCTGCCCGTTCGGCTCGACCACAGCCCGCGCCAGGGTGTGGGCCATACCCACCGCGTGGTCATCGAGGGTACACAGGTCATCGCCGAGGGCCTCGTCAGCCGCGACACCTCCTGGGCGCGGGATGTGGCCAGCAGCGGGCTCAACGGCTTCCCGTGGCAGGCGAGTATCGGTGCCGTGATCACCGAGGTTGAGTTCATTCCACACGGCAGCAAGGCCGCCGTGAACAACCGCACGTTCGAAGGCCCGCTGCACGTGGTGCGCCGGGCACTGCTCAAGGAAATCTCATTCGTCGACAGCGGCGCGGACACCGACACCACCGCCCGCATCGCCGCCAACGCCAAGGAGCCCCACCCCATGCCCCCCGGAAGCACGCCCGCCTCCGCCGACACTGACACCATCGCGACGCCCGACACCGACGATGGCGCGCAGGCTGTGGGGGTGCAGGACGATGACACGACCGACACCCACACCCCGCCGGCGCAGGACACCGCACCGCACACATCGTCCACGCCTGCCCCGGCCGCGAGCGCCACGCCGATGCCCTCGACCCTCCACGCCTCGGCCCATGGCACCGCCGGTGGCCATGGCCATCAGGGCGATCCAGTGACCGAGGTGCGTCAGCGGATGGCGGCCGAGCTTCGCCGTGTCGATGCCATCCGGGCCCTGTGCAATGGCAAGCACCCGACCATCGAGGCCAAGGCCATCGAGGAGGGCTGGGATGAGGCTCGCACCGAGTTGCACATCCTGCGCGCCTCGCGGCCGCAGGTGCCGGCGGCGATGGGCCGGTCCGGCAACGGCAACCTTCGGGGTCCGCAGGTCTTCGAGGCCGCGGCCCTGATGGCCGCCGGCTGCCCCACCAGCCGCCTCGAGGCCACCTACGGCGGGCCCGTGCTCGAGGCCGCGGACAAGCTGCGCGGTGTGGGCATCCAGGAGTTCTGCGAGTTGGCCTGTGGCCGGCAGCTGCCGCGCTTCCGAAGCGATGCCGCCGGCTGGCTGCAGGCCGCGTTCTCCACCGCATCGCCGCCCGGCATCCTCTCCAACATCGCCAACAAGATGCTGCTGGAGGGCTACAACTACGTCGAGGATGCATGGCGCAGAATCGTGCGGATCGCCAGCGTCAACGACTTCAAAGAGCACACCCGCTACCGCATCACCGGCGCGTTCACCTTCGAGCAGGTCGGACCCGATGGTGAGCTCAAGCACGGCAAGCTCGACGAGCAGAAGTTCGGGCAGAAGGCCGAGACGCACGGCATCATGTTCTCGCTGACGCGCCAGATGATCATAAACGATGACATGGGCGCGTTCACCGACATCCCCCGCCAGATCGGCATGGGGGCTGGTGAGAGCATCGCCGATGCGGTGTGGAGCCGGTGGCTGGGCAACCCTCAGCAACCCGATAACCAGCCCTTCTTCTCCGCAGCGCACAAGAACTACGCCGAGGGCGCGGACACCGCACTGACCATCGATGGGCTGACCGCCGCCGAGGTCCTGTTCGCCGAGCAGACCAAGCCCAACGGCCGCACGATTTGGCAGCCCACCATGCCCCGCCACCGCCGCGGCAGCCTCGCGGAAAGACCAGCACGAGCAACCGGATCGTTGTCCACTGCCAGCGTAAGCTGCGCGGCTGATATGGGACGGAGAATGAGCGATGGAAGCAGGTAGCACCGATGCACAGGAAGCAGCTTCCCATGCATACGAGATGGGATTCGACGCATACATCAGACGGGATGGGCAGGGCGCCACAGCGCATTTCTCCGAGGCCCTTGGTTTGTGGCCACGTGACGACACCTGCGTGTGCATGGTTTAGCTGTTGATCGAGATCGGCTTCGCCTCGCTCGGAACCGAACTCGCACGTCAGTACCACCGATTGCGATCGCACCGTCTCCGTGACGTGGGTGACGATTCAAGTGCGGATGAGCGAGAGCTGATCGCTCATGAGGATGCCGGACTCTGGCATGAACGATGCACGCCTGGCGTTTGAATCCGGTGATCCAGCCACGGCACTGGCACGCGTTGACCGCTCCTGGTTGATCTACGGCCACCAGGGAGCGTCGTTTCTGAAGGGGCAGATTCTGCTTGCCCTTGGGCGCCGCGAGGACGCTCTCGCCTGCTATTGGGCAGCTCTTGCCGTCAACCCCCGGAACGCGAAGTTCGGCTACGGTCTCGCCGCGTTGCTTGCCGAATCGGACGACGCAAGCGAAGCACGCGAGGTGTTGGACGCCGCGCTGACAGCCAACCCGGAGCACGGGCCGAGCCGGCGGCTCCTTACTCGCTTGCAGCAAGGCGCCACATCTAGCTCGGGACGCACGTGCGAGTCGATGTGACCGAGCCGTTGGCTCACGAACGAGCCTGATGTTGGCCGCACCGCGGCCATGTGCCCCGCCACGTTCGGCCCACGCGGCCCACCGGCGACCGCCGGTGGCATACAATGCCCCCACGGCGCGGCCGACCGCCGCGCCCCACTCTTTGACAACGCCCCACGCACCACCGCCGCGCCCGCCGCGCCCGTGTCGGACCACGGCTCCGGGCCTGCCTACCAACAGGCAGGGGCAGGTGAGGCACCTTCCGGGGCGGGGGGGCCGGTGGGTCGAGGCACGCGACCGGCGCATCGGCGACGGCTTGGCCACCCGGGACGGCCGCACCGCGACCGTTACCGGCCTGACGTGTGCTGGTTCACCGTGAACGGGTACCCTTGGGGTTGCCGTATTCCCGCTACCTCACCGCTTGTGGTCCGGGCCGATCTTCCGGTCTGCCGAAAAACTTGTCACGCCCCTTTGCCTTGCCGATTCGACCATGCTACAGTGCAATGAGAAACGGAGCACGAGCTAGAAAAAACGGCTCCGATGTCGGAAGACTAGGCAAAGGGCAGGTCACACGGGTGACCGGCTTGTTTAGAGAGTAAGCCGACTTGGTTTCGCTTCCCCCTTTTTGGGGAAGCTGAACCGAGTCGGCTTTTTTTTGGTTCGCGGCGACGCGGACGCCAGGACAGGATCAGGGTGCTCCCCATGACCCGGAACAGCCACAACAGGGGCCAGCAGATCGTGTATGCGGCGGAATCTTCGATCCATGCCGGATCCGTATCGCGTCCACGGCGCCAAGCGTGCTTCGGGGGTGGAGAGCGCGGGAAGGTCACAACAAGCGTTGCCTGGATGAAGCACGGAAGCTGGGCGAAAGCGAGGTGGGCGACATAGCAGATTTGGTGGGGAGTTCACGGTGACGCCGCGTTGGCGATTCACTCGCAACAGCTCGACATCTTCGGAATTAGAAGGAAAGAACGAAATGAAACGCTACTTACTGACAGGCATGACAGGCATGATCCTGGTTGCCGCCGGCTGCACCAGCGGCCAACCACAACACACGAGTTCACAACAGACCTCCCCCGATCAGCAGCAGGCGAGTTTCGTGGGGCCGAGCGGCCTTGGCGGCCCGACGGGGGCACGGGGCGCGCGCGGCCCAACCGGCCAGACGGGTGAACCCGGCCACGCCGTCGCGGGGACGCGCGGCCAAGCAGGCCCCACCGGCGCCACCGGCGAACGAGGCGCCATCGGCGCACGCGGCTCGGCCGGCGAGGTTGCAGTCGGTCCGGCCGGCGCGGTCGGTCCTGCCGGCCCAGCCGGCCCTGAGGGTGCCACGGGTGCGATCGGCCCGCGCGGTGCCAGTGCCGAAGGCTATGCCGGCCCAGCCGGTCCTGCAGGACAGAGCGGCATGACTGGTGCCGCGGGTCCGACCGGTGAACGCGGCCCGACCATTGTCGGTCCCGCCGGCCCAGCGGGGCGTCCCGGTACCGCAGGTGAGCGAGGCCCGGTCGGAGAGACCGGCTCACGTGGCAGCACCACACCCGGCGTCGCAGGTGAGGCCGGCGTGGCCGGCCCAACAGGTCCGCAGGGCACCGCGGGACCGGCCGGTCCCCGTGGTCCGGCTGGCACCGTCGATCGATGGACCATGTACCGCGAGTTCTGGTTTGATGCCGATCAGGTCGCCGTCCACGATGCCGACTTGAACAAAGCACAGGAAATCGCCGCCTACCTGAGGCAGAATCCATCGCTGCACGTCGGTATCGACAGTTCCGTCAACCGCCGGGGCGCCAACGATCGCCAGCGGGATCTGGCCACACGGCGCGGCGATGCCGTCCGTGGTGCTCTGCTCGCAGCGGGCGTTCCCGAAGGTCAGATCACGCAGGGTCAGTTCGGCGATGCCAACGACCGACGCGCCAACCGCGTGGGCCTGTTGATCAGAACCGATCCGAACCATCAGGCCCGGCAGGACCAGCAGCGCCATCAGGACGACCAGGCCCGGCAGGGCCAGGGCCGCCAGGACGAGCGGGCCGACTCCACCGAGTCGGATCGCAGCACCTGGCGATCTCACGCTGAGTTCCTGTTCAACGACGACGCGACGACGATCCGCGCCGCCGACACCCAGAAGGTGGCGCAGACCGCTGCTCACCTGAGGCAGAATCCGTCGATGCAAGTCGGCATCGACAGTTCCATCGATCCCCATGGCGCCAACGATCGCCAGCGCGATCTGGCCACACGGCGCGGCAATGCCGTCCGTGATGCGCTGGTGGAGGCGGGTGTCCCCGCCAGTCAGATCACGCGGGGTGAGTTCGGCGATGCCAGCGACCGACGCGCCAATCGCGTGGGCCTGTTGATCAGAACCGATCCGAACCATCAGGCCCGGCAGGATCAGGGACGTCAGGGCGACCAGGCCGACGCCACCGAGTCGGCTGGCAACTGGCAACCCCACGGTGAGTTCCTGTTCAACGACGACTCGACGACGATTCGTGCCGCTGACACCGAGAAGGTGGCGCAGATCGCTGCTCACATGAAGCAGAATCCGTCAGTTCATCTGGGCCTGGACGGTTCGACCAATCCGCGAGCGACGGACCAGCGCGATGTGGAGCTGTGCGATCAGCGCATCAAGGCCATTCGTGACGCTCTGATCGCGGCAGGCGTTTCCGCCGATCGCATCAGCGACGGCATGTTCGGCGATGTGGAACAGCGCCGTGACAATCGTGTGGAAATCTTCACGCGATCCGGCCAGGATCAATCGCAGGCAATGACCCCATGACGCCCCTGTGATCTCTCGACACACTCTCCCTCCCGCGTGTCAACACATGCGGGAGGGATTACCCGCCCCGACAGCATTGCAAGGTTGCTCCATTGATCATCGCCAACTGGACAACAGCTCATGCAGCCCCCTCCGTTGATGCCCGCTTGACCTTGGCAGGAAGGATGCCTTTGCCGGAGGCCGTCCACATGAAGGCGTCAAGATCACCGTCGTGCACGATGGTGTACTCGGTGCTCGTTCCGATCAGGTCGTTGACATTGTGGAAGGCTGCTTCGCTCGATCGCCTCCTCGCTCAGGCCCCGTCGCCGCCGCCATGCCGCCATTGTCGGGCGGCTCCAGTGCGCCTGTCCCTCGGGTTTGCCATGCAACGTCCTGCGAACCACGGCGGCGCCTTGGCGATCATCGATCCCCGCGCTCACCCCGGACGCGGCGCATCCTTCGTGATGCCCGCCAGCCCGTCCGCGGCGTGTCGGTCACGCCAGCGGCCCGCCTTCTGCCGCGAGATGCCCATGACCTCGGCAAGTTGTTCGCGTTGCACCGCGTCGAGCATGATCGGCGATGCTCGCCTCAAACCGGGATCAGCGATACAACGGTTGATATGTAGCATGACATGGGGCGGGCAACACCAGGTCCCTGCGCCCCGACAGGTGAAGGATTCTGCGAACGATGCGGGCCCGGCGTTGATCGGCGGGCCTGATGTACGCGAGCGGGCGGCGCAGTGATTGTGCGCAACGGGTATCCTGAAGACACTCACACCGACCGGCAGGAACAGCGGGGCCATGGAAAAGACGGGCGAGCAACTGTTCACCACTCCCTGGCATGCCATCGGACACGACCAGGTGTTCGACGGCACCAGCTCCAGCCGCGAGGGGCTTAGCGATGAGCAGGCGCAACGACGGCTGGAGACCCATGGTGAGAACCGCCTGGCGCCGCCCAGACGGCAAGGCCCGCTGATCCGGCTCCTCCTGCATTTCCACAATGCGCTGATCTACATCCTCCTGGCCGCGGCGGTCGTCACCGCCCTGCTGAACCACTGGATCGACACCGGTGTGATTCTCGCGGTCGTGGTCGCCAACGCCATCATCGGCTTCATCCAGGAAGGCAAGGCGGAGAAGGCCCTGGAAGCGCTTACCAGGATGCTCTCCCTGGAGGCGACGGTGATCCGCGGCGGG
>PUNN01000322.1 GCA_003552605.1 Phycisphaeraceae bacterium | reverse complement strand
GGGGTTCCGGGTCCGGGGGTTCCGGGTCCGGGGGTTCCGGGTCCGGGGGTTCCGGGTCCGGGGGTTCCGGGTCCGGGGGTTCCGGGTCCGGGGGTGGGAGGCGTCGGGGGTGTGGGACTCATAATGACCAGATCGGGGCCGGGTTAATCGTCGTCCTTCTCATCAGATTCGCCGGCCTCGGGCAGTTCGGTCAACTCCGAGAGGCTGTGGGCGCCGACCCCGGCCGCGGGGCTGTCCTCGGCAACTGAGAAGTCACCGGGAACGGGGGGATTGAATCGCGGGTCTCGCCCATACGTCCCATCCCGCTCGCGTGAAGGCAGCGGCGGGACGCTGTTGGGCCGATCCTCACAGTACCAGAAGTTGCCGGTAAACGTGAACGAACCGGCCTCCGTCCCTCCGCCGATGTTGACCACCTGCCCCACCTCCTCGTCACGGTACACGATCAGGTTATCGGCGAGGGTGTGATTGCGACAGGGCACAAAGCTCTCGTCGGTCTGCTCCTGGAGGATGCGGATGACCCAGCGCTGCGGCCGGTAGATCGTGTTGTGTCGGAAGATGGAATCCTCGGCCGAAACGAACGCCACCGCCGCGCGAGCGCCGACGAGAATGCAGCCCTCGACGGTGATATGCCGCGCCTCAAAGCCCTGAGGCTCGGGCCGGAAGAAGCGGAGACCGGTCCGGCCGCCGATCTGCACGTTGCGCTCACCGGCGTGGTAGAAGTTGCAGTAGCGGACGATGATGTGCTCGCTGCCGCCCTTGGCCTGCACTCCGTTGCCGCTGGTCAGCCCTTCCCGGTGCCGGAACGTGCTGTTTTCGATCACCCCGTGGGTGCAGCCGACCATGTCCACCGCCGAGCCGCCTTCGCCCCAGTGCTCCACCGTGCACTGGTCGATGCGGAATCGCGTGACCCCGGAAAGCTTGATGCCATCCTGGTTGCCGCGCTCTCCGATGTTTCGCACGTGAAGCCGCCGGAGCACGATGTCATGGGCGGAGAAGTCCAATTCCCCTCCATCGTCGATGTTGATGCCGTTGGTCCGGGCATCCTCGATGATGAGATTGTCGATGATCAGATGAGCCGGCCGCGAGAACTGAAGGCCATTGCTGCCGCCGCGGATCACCGGCGGCCGGGCATGGTCCGCGGCGGTGATGACGATGGGGTGATCTTCCGTGCCCCGCACCCCGCCGAAGAAGTGGCCGCCCTCGTAGGTGCCCGGCCGCAGCCGGATGTGCGTGCCGGGCTCGGCGGTCCGCACGGCCTGGCGCAGGGCATCGGTGCTGCTGATCGTGCGGGTCTGCCGCGGCTCGGGAATCTCGCCCGCGGCGGCTGCCGCCGAGGTGAGCATCCACACCCCGACCAACACCACCACGGAAAGGGCCATCATCTGTCGGCCGGTCGCGGTCATCTCGTCATCTCCTTTGCTCCATTGGGATTGTGACACTGCGGATTGCCGTTATCATACCCCGCCATGGCCAAGACGCGTGAAATCAAATCCCGAATCCGTGCCGTTGGCAACATCCAGCGGATTACGCGAACGATGCAGATGATCGCCACGGCCCGCTTCCAGGCTGCCAGTGGCCGCGTGGCGGCGAGCCGACCGTTCAGCCGCAAGATCGGCGAATTAGTTGCCGAACTCTCATCGTCCACCGGCGGGGTCGATCATCCGCTACTGCGCGCCCCTGACCCTGCTACCCATCGGCATCTGCTGCTGGTGTTGACCAGCAATCGTGGGCTGTGCGGGGCCTACAACGCCAACGTCCTGCGCAAGGCCTTCAACCAGATCCGCACCTGGCGCGAGGCGGGACAGCAGTACGATGTCGAGGTCGTCGGCAAGAAGGGCCTTGCCTCGATGCGTTTCACCTCGACGCCGGTGGCCCGCTTCCTCGCCCACTTCGGGGACAAGCCCGAATATGCCGAGGTCGAGCGGCTTGCTGATGAGTATATGGCCTGGTTCAGTGAGGGGCATTACGATTCGGTCCGCGTGGCGTACATGTCATTTGTCAGCTCCTCCCGGCAGGTCCCGGAAGTGCTGCAACTGCTGCCCGCCGAAGCCCCCACGGGCGAAGGGGCCGGCGAGCAGGCGAAGAACGAATCCAACACCGGGGCCGCGGGGGCCGGTGCGGTGGAATACGACTTCTCACCCGAGCCGCGCCAACTGCTCGATGAACTTCTGCCCATGACAGTGCGTGTGCGGCTGTTCCAATGCTTCAACGAGGCCGTGGTCAGCGAGCACGTGGCCCGGATGGTGGCGATGAAGTCGGCCACAGATGCGGCCAAGAAGCTCGGCCGCAACCTCACTCTCCAGTACAACCGCGCCCGCCAGGCCGCGATCACCACGGAACTGAGCGAAATCGTCTCCGGCGCGGCGGGGGTCGAGTAGGCCGCCGCACAACCTCGCCGGGAACAAGGGGCGCATGACACACGCTGCGGCGGGCAACCCCGGGGCTGGCTGTGTCAGCGAGCTGTCCTGCTTCCGGGGCAGCCCGATGGCCATGCGAGGCCGCAAGGCGCTCGGGGCTTCCTGAACCCGGGGGCCTGCATGGCCATCGGCTGCGGACACCCCCGGCGGCGGTCACTGCGCCTTGTCCCGCCGCGGCAGGTCGCAGTCGCGGCGTTTGACGAGGGTGACCGCGTTGCCGGCTTCATTAAAAGATACCTCGGTCATGTAAGCGCGCATGAGCATCACGCCGCGACCGTTGGGCCGCTCGAGGTTCTCCCGCGCTGTGGGGTCGGGCAGGCCCTCGGGGCGGAAGCCGCCACCTTCATCGGTGATCGTGATCCGGAATACCTCGGGCGTGACCTGGTACTCAATGGTGACGTGCTTGGCCGGGTCGTCCCGGTTGCCGTGGTGGATCGCGTTGGCCAGAGCCTCATCGACGGCGAGGCGGACGGCGAAAAGGGCCTGCTCGCTGTAGCCGGCATCCTTGAGTTGCTGCGCAATCGCCCGCTCGACCCTCTCGGCCGCAGCCCTGTCGGAGGGAATCACCACCGTGTCCTCGCTGGCCTGGCCCATCGACCGATCCATCTGGCGATCACCCCGCGCACCGCACCGGGATACTTACCGGGGCACGGCCGGGTTCAACCGGGTTGACTGCCAGCGCCACGCTCGGGCGCCGCGGTATTACTTGAAACTGGCCAGCGCCTGCTCGGTGTCCGCATGAATCTGGAACAGCTTGTTGAGCTGTGTGATCACAAACACTTCATAGATCTGCGGGTCGATGTTGGCCAGGCGCAACTGCCCTCCCTTGGCCCGGACGCGATTGTTGATCGTGATCAGCAGGCCGAGCGCCGATGATGAAAGGTGCTCGACATTGGAAAAATCCAGCAGGAGCTTCGGACTGACCTCCCCATCGATCAGGGCGCCGACCTCCTCACCGATCTTCTGAATGCTGGCTTCTTCGAGGATATGACGCTCGACGAACGTGACATGCGTCACCCCATCGTGCGTGTCCACCCTCACCCGCGAGTCCTTCGTCGACATCGAACAGATCTCCTGACCGGCGGCTCCGGGCGGAAAGATAGACCCCTCCGGGGGCCATGTCAACAATGCCGAACAACCGCCCGGACTGAAGGGTGCATGACACTTGGCGCGGGTGCCCCCAATGCTCGGCCCCATGGGGTGGCATGGTCAGCGGGATTTCCGGGGGGCCTCAGCCCGAGGGCCATGCGACGCCGCGCGGCGCTCGGGTCGTCCTGAACCCGGGGGCCGCATGGCCATCGGCTGCGGACAGCCGCTGACCATGCCCCCCAACCCTTCTCTGGCTACAAAGGGCCCCCGCCAAATGTGTCATGCGCCCCAGACTGAAGGGGCATGACACGTATCGCGGCTGACCGGTCGGGCCTTCATTCCCCTCTCCCTATTTCCGGGAGAGGGAGAAAAACACATAAAGCGGCGCGTGTCATGCACCCGTTTGCTGGGGCCGCGGGGGGGTCCTAGAATCTGAGCCGATCCCGTGCAGCCGGTGCGGCCTGGGTGGGTCACGCGGTGTACGAACACCCCGCACCCCACCAGACCGAGCACGCCGAAGCGGGACGATGGCAGGCGACACGTACATTCCCGAGCCCACATGAGTTGATAAAGGAGTTGTTTCATGGCCAGTAACCTGCTGGTGGAAGTCACCGACGACAATTTCGAGAGCGAAGTGCTGCAATCCGATGTGCCCGTCCTCGTGGACTTCTGGGCCGAGTGGTGCGCCCCCTGCCGGATGCTCGCACCGATCATTGACCAGTTGGCGCAGGAGTACCAGGGGAAGGTGAAGGTCGCCAAGATGGACACCGACGCCAACCAGCAGACGCCGTCACAGTTCCAGATCCGCGCCATCCCCACCGTCATCCTCTTCAAGAACGGCGAGAAGGTGCAGCAGTTCGTGGGTGTCAAGTCCAAGCAGGAGTTCGAGGACGAGATCAACGCCGTGCTCGACTGAGCGGGCCGTGACGTCCAGCGCTGCCCCTGCCGGGCGCATCGGCCGTCGTCTCCCGCCGCGGCGAGGGTGACGTGGTGCCCGGCGCATCTGTACCGCCGCGCCCTGAGCCACCCTGCACCATGGCGATTACCTTCGAACATCATCAGCTTGACAATGGCCTGAACATCGTCTCCGAGACCGACCCGGCGGCTCATACCGCCTCGGTGGGCTTCTTCGTGCGCGCTGGGTCGCGGGATGAACCGTCCGAGATCATGGGCGTCTCGCACTTTCTCGAGCACATGGTGTTCAAAGGCACGCGAAGGCGGACGGCCGAGGATGTCAATCGCGAGTTCGATGAGATCGGCGCCAACTACAACGCCTACACCAGCCAGGAGTCGACGGTCTTCTTCGGGCAGGTGCTGCCGGAGGTGCTCGACCGGGCCGTCGACCTTCTCGGTGACCTGATGCGGCCGGCGCTGCGGGATGAAGACTTCGAGGTCGAGAAGCAGGTCATCCTCGAAGAGATCGGCATGTACGAGGACCGGCCGGCATTCCGCCTCCAGGATGAGCTGATCGAAAAGTACTTCGGCAATCACCCGCTCGCCCACCGCGTGCTCGGCACGCAAGAGACGATCAAGGGGCTGAGCGCCGAGCAGATGCGCGGCTACTTCCAGCAGCGTTACGGCCCGGACAGCATCGTCGTCGCCGCGGCCGGCAACCTCGACTTCAAGCGGCTGATCGCGCAGGTCGAAGCACTCGCCGCCGACTGGCAGCCTGCCGGTGCCCGTCGCGGCTACGATGAACCTTCACTCGGCAGCAGCGAGCATACCCTCACCGACCCGCGACTGACCCGCCACTACCTTGCGGTGATGAGCCCGGCGCCGAGCACGCAGGATCCGCGACGCTACGCCGCGAGTGTGCTTGCCGATGTGATCGGCGACACCGATGGCTCACGCTTCTACTGGAACCTGATCGACCCCGGCCTCGCCGATGAGGCCGATTTCACCTATTTCTCCGCCGATCACGTTGGCAGCTACGCCGCCTATGCAAGCTGTGATCTCAAGCGGCGTGAGCAGGTCGAGCGCATCCTGCTCGACACGCTTGATGGATACGCTTCGAGCATCGACGAGGGCGAGATCGAGCGGGCGCGAAACAAGATCGCCACGCAGGCCACCGTCCGGGGCGAGAACCCGATGGGCCGTATGCAGATTCTCGGCTCACACTGGCTCTATCTCAACGACTACCTGCCGCTCGAGGACGAGGTGAAGCGCATCCTCGCCGTCGATGCCGATGATGTGCGCAACGTCATCGCCCAGATGCCCTTCGAGCCCCGCACCCTCGTCCGCCTCGGGCCGGGGGAGTGATGCGGCGGGAAGGCTTGTGACATTTGCATGCTTGTCCATGCCGGGACTGTGATGCCCGGCAGGTTGTCCCGCATGCGCCGACACGGCTTTGCAGCGAAGAAGTCACAATTGCCACCGCACATTCACCCCCCCCTGTCTCCACTCATGGGGTCGCAAGAGGGCGTAAAGCTTCAGCAAGGAACTTTCAGGGCAAACCCCCCGCCCCCTATGGTGTTGCCATTTTCATGTCATGTTGTGTCAGCGGCCTTTGCACCGGCTTCGGCGTGGCGCCAGGTTTCATGAGCGATCGCGGCGAGGATGATGGCGCCGCCGGCCCAGGTCTGCCAGCGCGGCCATTCATCGAAGATCGGAATGGCCAGCAGCGTGGCATACACCGGCTCGAGCGTGAGGATGATCGATGCCGTGGCCACGGGGAAATAACGGAAACTCGCCACGAACATCGTGTGCGCCCCCGCCGTGCACACCACGCCCAGCAGCAGCAACCACAGGTAGTCCATCGCCGGCGGCGGGGCCGGC
>PUNN01000066.1 GCA_003552605.1 Phycisphaeraceae bacterium | reverse complement strand
GTCCGCGGGGGGGTGAGAGGCGTGAACGAGCCACGAGGCACGCGCTTGCCGGGGGCCGTATCCGGGGGCCGCGTCCGGGGGGCGCGTCCGGGGGCGTGTCCGAACGCGGCGGCGGGCTTGAGGAGGAAACGATCTAATGGAGAGCAAGATGTCGAACGAACTGGTGAGGCTGCTCTGCCCGAATCTCCGGTGCAGGGCCATCCTGGCGGTCCCGGCCATGACCCGAGGCAAATCGGTACGGTGTCGCCAGTGTGGCTCCCGCGTTCAAGTGCCCGAGGCCAAGCTGCAACCGGCAACGAACCAGCAGACTGAGGATGAGACCACCACATCGTGAACCGCCCCTTATCGGCATCGGGCGGTTGACCCGGCGGGTTTTGACGGGCTAGGCAGCTCACCTGCGGCCGGTAGCGGCCCTTGGTCGGGCCGCGCGGCGGCCGCTGCTGTAACTGTCACTTTGGTAAAGTGCTTTCCGAAAGGCTCCGCAATAACAGCCGGAGTCGGCGCCTCCCACTTGCTGCTTTGCCTCGAAGATCATCGCCTCCCCACCCTCTCAGAATGACAGACAACGCGGCAGCTTTCGATCAAGCCTACCGGTCTTCCTTCTCCCGTTTCGGCTCCTCATCCTCAATCTCGAGCATCGGGAACTGATCCTGCTCATCGGCATCGGTAAGCGATTCGAGCGCCGTGATCGCATCATCGCCGCCTTCGATGTCGGCCTGGGGTTCTTCCTGCTCGGTCGGCTCATCAGGCCCGGCTTCGCTCTGACCATGTTCCGCGCTGACGGCGCCGGCCTGCTCTGCCTCCGCATAAGGCTGGTCACTCAATTCATCATCCACCGAGGATTCCTCGGCATCGACAATGGTGGGCACCGGACGCATCTTCTCCGGCTTGCCATCGACCACGAGGATGAACACCACCGGCCCGATGCTGATTTCATCGCCGGCATCGAGCTCGGCCTCCTGCACCCGGAGGTTGTTGTGGAAGGTGCCATTGCTCGAACCGAGGTCGCGGACGAGGATCTGCTCTTGCTCGATGCGCAGCTCGCAATGCTGCCGCGACACGCTGGACAGCGGAATGCGCAGATCACAGTCGTTGGTCCGCCCGAGCACCAGCCGCTCCTTGTGGAGGGGGAACTCGCGGCGGGTCCCATCGGCCCGAAACATGACGAGTTGAGCGTCCATGGAAAGCTTCCCAAGCATTGTCCCCTCCTCTACTCGCAGGCTATGGTAATGGCTTGGCCACCCCATGGCAACCACAATTGGCCCATTCTGCCACGGCCCCGGAAGGGCTGTATATCCATGTGCCCTTCTGTTTCCACAAGTGCCATTACTGTGACTTCTACAGCATCGTCGAGAACGACGCCGACAGACATAAACGCTTTGCCAAGCGGATGTTGGGTGAGGTGGACGCCCTGCTCGCCCTTGCCGCAGCGCCCGCCCTCTCGCCGGTGAGCATCTTCATCGGCGGCGGCACGCCGACCTTCCTCGATTGCGAGGCCTGGCACCTGCTCGCCGAGGGCCTTAACAGCCGCCTTGACCGCTCGCGACTTACCGAGTTCACCATCGAGGCCAATCCCGAAACCGTCGAGCCCGAACTGCTGACCTTGCTGCTCGAGGTCGGCGTCACGCGGGTGAGCATGGGGGCACAGAGCTTCCAACCCGCCCTGCTGAAGGCGCTCGAGCGGTGGCACGAGCCGGCCAGTGTCGGCCGCGCTGTCCGCATCGCCCGGGAGGCGGGCATCGGGCAGGTCAACCTCGACCTCATCTTCGCCATCCCGGGCCAGGACATGGCCGCGCTCGAGGCCGACCTCGACGCCGCGCTCGCCCTCGAGCCGGACCACATCAGCTACTACGGCCTGACCTTCGAGCCCAACACCGCGCTGACCCGGCGGATGGAACTCGGACAGGTGCAACCGGTGGATGAGGACCTGGCCGCGGTGATGTACGAGCGGATTCTCGACCGACTGGCCGAGGCCGGATTCGAGCACTACGAGATCAGCAACTGGGCCCGGCCCGGCCGCACCTGCCGGCACAACCTCATCTACTGGCGCAATGACGACTGGCTGGGCATTGGGCCGGGCGCGGCGAGCCACGTGGCCGGGCAGCGATGGAAGAACGCCCCCCACCTCGGCCTCTACCTCGCCAGCCAGCACCTGCCCCCGATGCGGGAGATCGAGGCACCCGACCCGGCCCGGGCACTCGGCGAGCGGCTGATGATGGGCCTGCGCCTGCGCGAGGGGGTGGCGCGGGCCTGGCTGGATCAGGCCCTCGGGGCGGATGACCCGAGGCGCGGCGTGCTGGAGGAAGCCATCATGGCGGGCCTGATCGAGCAAACCAAGACCCACCTGCGCCTCACCCGCCGCGGCCTGCTGCTGGCCGATGCCATCCTTACACGGCTCGTGTAGCCGCCCAACACGCGTGCGTTTGCCATGCGCGTGCGGGGACGGGACCTGCGATGTGCCTGGAATTCGCGAAACCGGAGGGGGCGACCCCAGGGCGAGCGCATGTAGCTTGGGTGGCATGGTCAGCAGCCGTCTTTCCGGGGGCGGCTGATGGCCATGCGGCGACCCCCCAATCACAGGCCGTCATGGCCATCGGCTGCGGACACCCCCGGAAGCCGCTGACGCAGCCAGCCGGTTTCGCGTCTACATGCGTTTGCCCTGGGGCGACCCTCCCGGAGGGGGCCGAGGCGGGATTACGCTTTTTTCCCGGTATCACCGTTACCGCCACACTTCGGGCAGAGGCCGATCAACGTCACCTCGTGATCCTCCACGGTGTAGCCGGTCGGTACCGACACGTGGCCACCCTCGGGCAGCGGGCAGTCGGGCAGGTCATAGACGCGGTCGCACCGGCGGCAATGGAAGTGGTGGTGGTGGCCGAGATTGGCCGATTCATAGCGCGTCTGGCCATCGGCGAGGGTCACCGCGTGGACCTGCCCGGCCTCGACAAGCAGCTTGAGCGTGCGGTAGACCGTGGCAATGCCCAGCTTGCCGCTGCGGCGGCGGGCCCGCTCGTGAATCTCCTTCACCGCCAGCGGACCGGGTGCCTCGCGGATCACCCGCGCGATTGCATCACGCTGGGTCGTATGCCGTTCGCCGGGAGTCTCAAGTACCAATACTACCTCGCAGACCGAACACCACCGGGCGGTCACCTCAGCACGCGCTGCAAACGCCCGAACCCCACAATCGCCGCATGATTCTAGCAACTCCACCAGGGCGCTGAGCCACTGGCCATGGTCATCCAGGGCCACGCCTTGGGACTAGGAACAATCCTACATTGGATTTGGCCGGTCACACGCTACAATCGACATGAACGGCGGTGGGGGTCGGCCGGTCGCCGAAGGGGGATCATCGCCGCGCCGGGGGATGTGGCAGACACTGTGGCAGCGTAGTCGGTTGGCAGCGCCGTTTGGCCCCGGATCACGATTTGAGCGAGGAAAGCACCGGTGATCGCCGAAGTTTCGTGGCTTGGCGGCTTCAACCGTACGCTTGCAGCAAACCTGCTGGTCGCGGCGCTGTATTTCGCACTGGCCGAACTGACGCGGGCCTTGCCGCTGCAACCGGGCTATGCCACTGCCTTCTGGCCCGCCTCGGGCGTGGCGATGGCGGGGGTGCTGCTCGGGGGCTTTCGCCTTCTGCCGGGTGTGTTCATCGCGGCGGCGGCCGCGGCGCAGGGCTGGGGCGAGGTCGATCCGGCCGCGGGGCTGGCGGCGAGTCTGCCGGGCCTGCTGGCGGTGCTGGCCACCGGCATCGGGGTCACCACGCAGTCGCTGGTCGGGGCATGGCTGATCCGGCGGCTTGTCGGATATCCGAACCCGCTGACGCACGCCGCGGCGGTGCTCCGATTCATCCTCCTTGCCGGGCCGGTGTCATGTCTGGTGGCGGCAAGCATCGCGGTGCCGGCACTGGCGTGGGCCGGGCTGATTGAATGGCAGGCCTTCGCCTTCACCTGGTACACGTGGTGGCTCGGCGATGCGATGGGCGTACTGGTGATCCTGCCGCCGCTGATGATCTGGCCGGGCCGGGAGAAGGGGACATGGCGTCGCCGTTTTGCACTGGTAAGCGTGCCGACGGTGCTGGCGTTTGCCCTGGTGATGCTCGCTTTCTTTCTCGTGCGCGATGCCGAGTTGAAACGGGCGCGTGCGAACTTCGAGGTGCAGGCTGAACTGCTGGCTCAGGCGCTGCATCTCGAGCTCGAACGCAGTGCCCACGTGCCGCTGGCGATCGAAGGCGCCTGGTACGGCTCCGAGGAGGTCACCGCCGAGGAGTTCGATATCTTTGCCGAGCGGCCGATGGCGCTGCACCGTGGCGTGGTCGCCATGGCCTTTGCAAGGCGCGTGCCCGCCGAGATGCGTGAGAGCTATGAGCAACGGATGCAACGGGTCCACGGTGAGGACTTTGCAATCGCCGAGGTGGATGCCGAGGGCAAGATCATCCCCGCCGGCGAACGATCGGTTCATTTTCCCGTGCACTATATCGCTGCACCGGGGAAGTCCGGCTATTACAAGGCGCCCGGGTTCGATCTTGCCAGTGAACCGCTGCTGCTCGAGGTACTGCAAGATGCCGCGTTGACCGCGAGCACGCGCGCCACGCGGCTGCTCGCCCACGCACTTGATCATGTCCCGGATGAGGATGACAGGGCCGGGGGCCGCTTCATATTGGTGTTCCCGATCTACCGCAGCCCCGATCTGCGCGACCAGCCGGACCAACGGCTGGAAGCATTGATCGGCTATGCCCTGGCGGTGGTCGAGGCCGAACCGCTCGTGGCCAGCGCCTTCGGAGGTCACGAGCCTCGCGATATCGATGTCGCCATCATGGTCGAGTCCGGCCCGGATGAGGCCGCGGATGTGCCCATCTTCATTCGGCAAGCGGGCCGGCCGGTGGAGCCGGCTCAGTTCGAGCAGGCGCTTGCAGCCATGGCCGCCGCGCCCGGCATTACCCACGAGCGCAGACTCGAGGTCGGCGGCATGGCGTGGCATGTGCGAATGACGCCGGGGCCGGCGCTGTGGCCGCTGGGTGGCACCCCGACCGCTTGGAGCCTCCTGACGGTGTCAATCCTGCTCGTGGCGCTGCTCGGGGCATTCCTGATGCTCGTCACCGGCCACAGCGCCCACACCGAGCAACAGGTCGGCCGTCGCACGGCGGAACTGGTCGAACTCAACCGGGCACTGCGGCGGCATATCGAGGAACGAATCGCCGCCGAGCGCGCGCTTGAATCGGCACGCAATGAACTCGAGCAGCGCGTCAACGAGCGAACCGAACAACTCGCCGTGGCCAACGCCGAACTCAAAGCCGCCGCGGAGGAGCAGGGCAATATCAACCAGCGGCTCCGCGAGGAGATGGCCCACCGCGAACAGGCTGAGCAGCAGGCGCGGCGGGCCGAGCGCCTGGCCTCGGTCGGCTCACTCGCCGCCGGCATCGCTCACGAGATCAACAATCCCCTCGCGAGCATCCTCACCGTGGCGTTTCTGGCCAAAACCACCCCATCTGAATCTGAACACGAAGGGGCTTTTCAGTCATGGATGGAGCAGATCATCCACGACACCGAGCGTTGCGCTGCAATCGTCAAAGGGATGCTCCAGTTCGCGCGCGATACCAGCAGCGGCAAGGAACCGACCGACCTTGCCGAGGTTGCCGAACAGACGGCGCAGTTGATCGGCCGCTACGTGGCCAATCGCGGCACACAACTGGCGATCGAGTTTCCCCCTGATCTTCCGCTGGTCTGGGCCAATCCGCCCGAGATCGAGCAGGTGCTGATTCACCTTGTGCAGAACGCATCCCATGCTCGTGCCCATCATCTCTCGCTTTCCGGCCAGCTCGCCGCGCGGCCGGGCTTCGTGCTGCTGGAGGTGCGCGATGACGGTGAGGGCATGTCGCCGCAGGTGCAGGCCCGCGCATTCGACCCGTTCTACACCACCGCCGGCAACGATGGGCGCACGGGGCTGGGCCTGAGCATCTGCCACGGCATCATCCGCGATCACGGCGGCACGATTCAGCTCGATTCCACGCCCGGCGCGGGCACGGTGGTGCGCATCGAACTTCCCATTGCCGCCAATGGCACCTCGGCGCCGTCCACCGTGGCCGAGATCGATGCCGCACCCGATGATGCCTGAACGGAGGCGCATACCCACGGCCATCAGGCGAATCGTCAAAGGGGGACAGGGGCAACCCATGTCGCTGCCGAATCAGGGCGAACGCATGTAGCTTGGGTGGCATGGTCAGCAGCCGTCTTTCCGGGGGCGGCTGATGGCCATGCGGCGAACCCCCAATCACAGGCCGTCATGGCCATCGGCTGC
>PUNN01000504.1 GCA_003552605.1 Phycisphaeraceae bacterium | reverse complement strand
CCCCGGCGGAGGCGGCAAACACCAGCCCCGCACAAACCGCCACCATCACCGGTCCAGACCCGATCCCCACCAGAGCCCGCTCCATCAGCATCGCCAGCATCGACATGTCAACTCCTTCATCGGTCAGAGGCTCTCGACCATCGCCCTTTCCCCCCCCGCTTTCGCCACCTGCACATCTCCCCACCGCCCCGTCGCCCCCGCGGCTGGGTCTCCCACTCCGCCCCGGCTGCCCGTAAAACCGCCCCGGAGAGCCCGTCCCCCCGGCTCCCGCGCCGGCCTTCCCCGATTTGAACGTCCCAACCGACCGCCTATTGCCTCGGCCTCGAAAAAAGGAAAAGCCACGGTCACGGCGCCTCAGCGCCCCCCAGGGCATAGGCAACTGCTCGGCCCGGCGCCATCGCCGCTCTCGGGGCCATGACCAGGGGTGGCGCGGCGAAAGGGCAACGACGAAAAGCCCGAACAAACGGCCGCCCGCAAGGCGCCGCAGGTCTGCCCGCAGACCGGAATGCAGCCTGGGCGGAAAAAAATGATTTCCAGTTGACCCGCGCGTCCCCCCCTCCATCGGATGAACAGGTCGGTGAGGCGTGGACCTGGCGCTCATCAAGGCGAAGGCCCGAGCGCTGCCCATGTGTAAGTGAGTGTCAAAAAGACGAACACCATCGTCAGCGCGTGATAACCCAGGCGATCGAGCGTGCTGGTCAGGTAAGGCTTGACTGCCAGCACCCACTGCAGTCCCAGGCGAACGCCCCAGAAGACCGCCATGTAAAGGCACACCGCCCGCGCGAGGCCGTCCCCACCGGCCAGTTGCGGGGCATGAACGATGCTGATCACCGCGAACGCCACGATCGACAGAATGATGTAGCCACCGTAGACCACGTACATCTGCCGGTGCAGCAGCGGCAGCGGGCCAAGGGCCCCGCGCCAGTCGAGTTTGAACGGCACCATCGCAGCGGCGAGAAGCACCAGCAGGTGAGCGAGGCCCGCGGTGAAAATCAACTCGGAAGGAACGCTCGGCATCACCAGACTCCTGCGTCACGCATGAACGGCGCGGCGACATTGAGCACGAAGGGGTTGTGAAACAGCAATGGCAAGGGCACTGTCAGCATCACCATGGTGAAAACCCAGCCTCCCTTGCCGCGGCCGAGGCCGAGCCGGCGTCCGAGCCGGCTGCGCTCGAAGCTGATCGCAGCGGCCTGAAGTGCAAAATACAGTGTCGGCCCACCATAGCCGCCGCCAGCCGGATACGAGATCACCAGGTCATGCACCAACCCACTGAAAAGAAAGCCGGCCCACAGACCGCCTTTCGAGCCCAGTCGGTTGCTCAGCGGCTGAAACAGAAACCGATGCGTCAGGTCCCGAAACGCCGTGTTCCACCGCCGACTCCAGAACTCGACCAGTGACTGCGACCGCAAGGGCTGCCGCATCAGCGGCGCCGCGGCGACCCCCGCCGCGCGCCACCCGCTGCTGATCAGGCTGAAAAGCCCGAAATGCAGCGCCACGACCACCCCGATCATCGCCACCCAGCCGCCGAGCAGGGCCGAGTGTCCGTCCGCGATCGGCGCAAGCACGAAGAAGAGCAGCGCCCCCGCCACCGCGCGCAGCCCCCCATCCACCCATTCAAATGCGGATGGCGGCACGCGGGGTGGAACATCCGCCTCGATAAACGACCGCGCATCCAGTCCCGGCCATGCCAACAGATACGCCACGTGGCGCTGCCACGGCACCGGATGCAACCCCGCCGACATCACACGGCGCCACGTCAGCCATTTACAGCCGGCAAAGATCGCAATCGCAAGCAACCACATGAGCGCCCAGCGCGGCCAGGAATAGGGCGTGAAGCCCATCACAACCACGGGCAACACCACCAGCGGCACCCACCCCCGGAAAGGGCCCTGGAAAGGGCCCCGGAAAGGGCCCCGGAGAGTCCCCGGGAAAATCCCCCGGTAAGCCCCCCGGATGGGCCCCCGACCCTGCCCCCGACACGATGGGCCACGTTGATCCTGATCCGTCGTGGAAGTCGCCATGACCACGGTCCCGTGTATGCGCTGCGATGTCGGCTGCTCTCACAGCATCGAACATATCAGGAAACCGCCGTCGCAGACATCCATTGGTGGGGGGGCAGGGCAACCGCATGTAGCTACCAAAGCGCGTGGCATGGTCAGCGGTTGTCCGCAGCCGATGGCCATGGCGGCCCGTGCAAGGGGTTCGCCGCGTGGCCATCAGCCGCGCTTCCGGAGGCGGCTGCTGACACAGCCAGCCAAGCTACATGCGTTCGCCCTGCGGAGGGGCGTTGGTCCCCACACAAAGAGGCGCAGCGTGGGGCTAACCACCCTCCATGACAAGCAGTGACCGCGATCGCGGGGCCCTTCTACACCGCTGCGGCGAACAGGGCGAATGCGACGAGCGGTTCGTCGCCCGTGGTCGTGATCTCAATGCCGCGCCGTACGGCCTCGTGGCCGAGGAAGAACTCATCGTTGTCACCCACCGGCCCCGCGCCGCCGCGAATGGGTAGGCCATCGAGCGTGCCCTCGCCACGCCAGATGTAGAGGATGCACGGGGAATCGGCGGTGAACTTCATTGTCGAGGTCACCGTCAAGCGCATCCCGCTGAATTTGTCGCTGGCCTCGGGCGGATAAATCCAGTCCAGGCCGCCACCGGCGGCGTCTGGGGTGACCGGCCGCGGGATCAGACGCAGGTTGTCGAGCGGGTCCGGGGCGGTGTTGGCCTGCCAGTCCACGACGGCCTCCGCCGCGGCGTCGATGCTGTCAAAACCGGGGTGCATCGCCTCCGGGGGCAACGGGGCGCCACCGAAGTCCGTCTGGAACATCGTGTAGACATCCGAGGGCTGCTGAATCTCCAGCGTCAGCGCGGTGCCGGGGCGATGCAGCATGCCGGCACGGACAATGAAACCCTCGCCGAAGCGCTGAAGCGCACCGGGGGTCAGCTCGATCACGTGGTCGGTGCCCCGCCGCAGGGCCGAAACCACCTCACCCGCACGCACGCCCGGATACACACCGATATGGGTGTAGGGGCAATCGCCCTTGGGGACATCGAGGTAGTGGTAGGCTTCATCCTTGCCGAACCATTCCCGGGGATACACGTCCGGATTCGCGGCGACGAAGTCATCCGTCGCATGGACGTGAAACGGAATGGGCAGCCTCGCATCGAGCAACTTGATCAGCACGCGCAACGCCCCATCATGGGCCTTGTAGCGCGGCTCACTGAGCAGGCGCGGTCCGAGTTCGGCATGGGCGAGCAGGTCGCGAAGCGCCAGTTCGCCCTCACCGTCGCCACGGATGTCGAGGCAGGTCGAGATGCCACCGGAGGGGATGCCGGGGGGGTTGGTCGCCTCGGTCGAAGAGCCGATCCAGCGCTCCGGGCTGTAATAGGCCGGGGCTGGTGCATCAGCCGGCCGCTGGCCGAGACGGTTGCCATCCCCGTAAAAGCGGCCGACGATCTGCGGACGCAGGCGCAGCACACCCGCCGCGGCGTCGACTTGACGACTGATTTGTGACCAATCCACTTGCCACTCCTGTGATTGCGTGTTGGAATATAGGTGTGCCGGGGCGGTGCCCCGGTATCCGCGGCTCGTCTTCACGACGGTGATACGCGGGGCCTGACCGCAACGGGCGGACAGGCTAGACTATCTGCCGGTGCAGGCTGCCCGAGCCCCCGAGGTCGTCCGACCCCTCGGCCCGGGCAGATGCACGCGAATGCCAGGTGGGAGCAGGGCGCAGGTGCCCGGCCCACCGCAAGCCCCCGCAGGCCCGCAAGCCGGCAACGAGCGGCGGGCAAGCCCGGGGGCAACCTGCTTCGGAGCGCGGCGTGTCATGAATGAGCATTCCAACCCAACGTCTGATCCCCGTCAAACCTCCGGCCTCGATGCTGAACTCGAGAAAGAGCTCAACGAAGCGCTCGGCGATCAGTCCATCGAGCAGTTGATGGAACAGGCCGAGGCCGAAAGCCGGGCCCAGGAAGAAGCGCAGGCCCAATCGCAGCCACCGGCTACCGGGGGGGAGGCCACGGCCAGCCCTGGCCACCGCTCGACCGCTGCGAGCGAAAGCGGGCGCCGGCAGGAGTCTGGGCAAGCAGGGCAGCGAGGCGAGGTCAAGAGCCTCGTCCGTCGCGGACGCATCCAGGCCATCCAGGGTGAAGATGTACTCGTCGAGTTGCACGCGGTCGAGGGCAAGAACACCGGCATTGTCCCGCTGGCGCAGTTCGACCGCCCGCCACGCGCAGGCGCGATCATGGACTTCGTGATTCAGCGTTACGATGAGAATGAGGGGCTGTACATCGTTTCACGCGAGGGTGCGGTGGGCGAGGCGACGTGGGAGCAACTCGCCGCGGGCGCCGCGGTGGAGGCACGGGTCACTGCGGCCAACAAGGGCGGGCTCGAGCTCGAGCTGGTGGGGCGCATTCGCGGCTTCATGCCCGCAAGCCAAATCGACCTGCACCACGTGGACGACCTCGAGCAATGGGTCGGTCAGAAGGTGCAGGCGACCGTTCAAGAAGTCGACCGCAAGCGCCGACGTGTGCTGCTCAGCCGCCGGCGCTTCCTCGAAGAGCAGCGCGAACGACAACGCCAGCAGACCTGGCAGAAGCTCGAAGAGGGCGCCGTCATGGACGGCACGGTCAGCAACATGACCGATTATGGTGTATTTGTCGACATCGGCGGGGTGGATGGGCTGGTGCATATCAGTGACCTGAGCCACAGCCACATCGACAAGCCCTCGGACGTGGTCAGCCGGGGCCAGCAGGTACAGGTGAAGGTGCTCAAGCTCGACCGCGAGAAGGATCGCGTGCGCCTCGGCATGAAGCAGGTCGCCCCGGACCCGTGGGAAGGCATCGAGTCGCGTTACACCGTCGGCGGGCAGGTCAACGGCCGCATCCTGCGGGTGGCGAACTTCGGCGCGTTCGTCGAGCTCGAACCGGGCATCGAGGGACTGCTGCCGGTCAGCGAGATGAGCTGGCGCAGGCACGTGAAGCCGGAAGAGATCGTCAGCGCCGACCAGGAAGTGAGGCTGAGCATTGTCGGGCTTGACCCGGACAAGCGACGGTTGACGTTGAGCCTGAAACAGACCGAAGGCGATCCGTGGATGGGGGCCGAGCACCGCTTCCCGAAAAACAGCGTCGTCGAGGGCCGGGTCCGTGCAACCACGGATTTCGGTGCGTTCATCGAGCTCGAGCCGGGCCTTGAAGGGCTCGTGCATATCTCCGAACTCGCCCCCGGCCGGGTCAACCGCGTCACCGATGTACTCAAGGACGGCGACACCGACCGCTTCCGCGTGATCGAGATCGACGAGGAGGCCAAGCGGCTGAAGCTGTCGCGAAAGCAAGTGGAGCAGCCTGACGAAGAGGCCGCCGCCGAGGCGCAGGCCGACAAGACTGAGCCGTCGAAGTCCAAGGCGGCCAAGAAGCCCCCGCCACGCGACCTCCGCGGCGGGCTGGGCAACGTCGGGGGCGTGGGCCTTGGCGACCTGAAGCTGTAAGCACGGAGCCGCGCGTGGTTTCCCGGGCCAATATTCCCAATCAGCTTACCCTGCTGCGCCTCGTGCTCGCGGCGGCGTTTTTCTTGGTTCTGAACCAGTACCGATATCCGGAAACGCACCTGTGGGCACTCTGGGTTGCGATCGCCATCTTCATCCTCGCGGCCCTGACCGACCTCCTCGATGGGTACCTTGCACGTCGGTGGCAGGTCGAATCGACCTTCGGCCGCATCATGGACCCGTTCTGTGATAAGGTGCTGGTGCTCGGCGCCTTTCTTTACCTCGCCGGCCCCCGTTTCGTCATCAGCACTGAGGACGGCCTGCCCGTCCCGTTCGTCATGATCTCCGGCGTCTATCCGTGGATGGCCGTGGTCATCCTTGCACGCGAACTGCTGGTAACCGGCATCCGCGGGGAGATGGAGGGGCAGGGTGTGAAGTTCGGGGCCAATATCTGGGGCAAGCTGAAAGCAACCCTGCAATTCACCGTCGTCCCCATCGTCCTGGCGATCGTCTGGTTCGACCCGCATCAGTATGAGGCGTGGTGGTGGATGATCCCCGTGCGCGATGGGTTGATCTATGTCACCGTGATCATTACCGTCATCAGCGGCCTGCCTTACGTCCTCGCGGCGGTCGATGCACTGCGGGGTGACCGGCGGGCCGGGCAGTCAGATCCGTAGTTTCACCCGCTCACCCCCTATCCAGCTAACAGGAGGCCGCCATGAGCCGACAGGGATTCATCGCCTTCGACCTCGGCGCCGAATCCGGCCGTGCCATGCTCGCCACACTCGAAGGCGACCGCATCCGCCTCGAT
>PUNN01000445.1 GCA_003552605.1 Phycisphaeraceae bacterium | reverse complement strand
GCCGCTTTCGTTGAGCCGGTCCTTCACCTCATCCCACAGCGCCGCCGCGCGCAGACTGCGTTCGGCGACTTCCTGAAGGTGCCCACGGTTGCGTTCTCCATCGATCCGGAGGGCGTAGACCACGTTTTCGAACACGCTCATCGGAAACGGGTTCGACTTCTGAAACACCATGCCCATCCGTTTGCGGAGTTCGATCACGTCAACATTGTGAGCGTAGATCGAGTCGCCGTTGAGCCGCATGTCGCCTTCGATCCGGACCGAATCGATCAGGTCATTGAGCCGGTTGACACTCCGAAGAAGCGTGCTCTTGCCACAACCCGATGGGCCGATCAGCGCCGTGACCTTGCCGTGAGGGATTTTCATGTTAATGTCGAAAAGGGCCTGGGCCTGCCCGTACCACAGGTCGAAGCGGTCGATGTCGAGCACGCTGGTCTCGGCTGCGAGTGCTCCATGTACGTTCGTCGCAGGTGTTTCTCCTTCGGCGATGGCTTCGAGTCGGGCCACGCCCGTGTCTCCATGACCTTCTTCACCATTCGACTCTGCCGTTGCGCTATTGCTCGCGCCCGCAGGTCTGACGTCGTACTCGGCCGGGGCGACGGACACACTGGCATTACTGGTGTTGTGGCTGGACATCATTCGCTCCGTATTCGCTCAGGCGGATCAGAACTGGCTCCCGATAAACTTCTTCTGAAGGCGCGACCGCAGGGTGATGGCGGCAATATTCAAGGCTGTAACGATGGCGATCAGCAGCAGCGTGGTGGTATAAACCATGGGACGGGCGGCCTCGGAATCGCGGCTCTGGAAGCCGATGTCATAGATGTGAAATCCGAGGTGCATGAAGCTGCGCTCGAGATGCACCGGGCCGGTCGGGATCGGTCCGAGCGTTCCGCTCCAGTTATGCAGGTCCACCGGCAGACTCGGTGCGAGCATCACCGCCCCGGTGAGCATCAAGGGGGCCACCTCGCCCGCACCGCGCGCCATGGCGAGGATCGTTCCTGTCATGATCCCCGGCATCGCGCGGGGCAGGACGATGCGCCGTATGGTCTGCCACTTGCTCGCCCCGCAGGCATAGGAGCCCTCTCGCAGCGAACTCGGGACAGCCGCGAGCGCTTCCTCCGTGGCCACGATGACCACGGGCAGCGTCAACAGGGCCAGAGTCAGCGATGCCCACAGCACGCCGCCGCTGCGGAAGGTCGACGTATCCCCACGCTCGGCATAGAAGCCGCCAAAGTGGGGATTCCACGCGATCAGCGCGATCGCGGTCAACACCGCCGCGACCCATGCCAGGGTCACCGCCGCACCCACGAACTTCGTCGCGCGGCCCGGAATCGTCTCGGCGGTGAAGCGACGGGCAAACAGCGACACCAGCAGCGCCGCGATCGTCAACAACACCAACAACCCCACACCCCACCACCAGTGCGTGGTCGTCATCGGCTCGCGCGGCCCCTGGTCCACCCATGCGCCCATCGTGTAGATGAAAAAACCCATGCCGAATACACCGAACACGATGCTTGGCACACCCGCAAGGTTGTTGATCGCAATGCGAAGCGCGCTGATCATCGGACCCGCTTTGGCATATTCCCTCAGGTACAGCGCGGCAAGCACCCCGAACGGCACCACGACGATGCTCATCAAAAGCGTCATCGTGACCGTTCCGAAGATGGCCGGCAGCACGCCCCCCTCCATGTTCGCATCGCGTGGATCATCCGTGAGAAACTCACGCCATCGGGAGAAATACACCCCCCAACGCTCGGTATTGCTCAGGCGGTTGGGCGCATAGGCGCGGGCGATGTCGGACAGCAGCAGCGTTCGCTGGTGATCATTGGCGGTACGCATCGCGATGCCATATCGCGCCATCTCCTCACGCAGTGCATGGCGCCGGCGGTTGATGGGGGCTTCCATCTCCGCGACATCGAGCCGCAACTGCTCATACGCATCCACGGCTTCGATATACGAAGGATGCGCCGTGCCGACGATCTGCTCGGTGACCCGCAGTTCCTCTTCAGCAGCCCGCAGTTCGGTCTCGGCCTGTTCACGTTGCTGCTCGAGCTGCTCACGAAAGTCCCGCCACTGCTCGAGGCCCCGCTTGATCTCGCCGCGGCTGTCGTCGTCGCCCGGGTCTTCCTGGGGCAGATCACCAAGCTGAGCTTCAAGGTCATCGATACGCCGCTTGGTCCGTTCGAGATCGCGCAACGGCCGCTTCGCTTCAACGACACGATTGTGTGCCGCGACCCATGCCGGCGGAGGCTCGTAGCGCAGCCGGGCGCCACTGACGGCGAGGCGCCCCTGCTCCTGAATTCTGGATGTCCGGCCGAGATCGTATCGCTCGAGCGCTCGCCTTTCATCCACCGCATCGCGGATGCGGCCGTGGTGCTCTCTGAAGAGGGCCCATATCTCAGCCGGGTCCGTGGCCACCGGCTCGCCATCGATCATGAATGCTTCCGGGTACCCGTAAAAGCGTCCCCATTCCTCACGCTCGAACAGCAATCCCCATTCGGGGAAGCGGGTCCCCTCATCCTTGATGCGGAAATCCGGAATCCACGTGAAGTCGGTCTGGGGTGGCAGCTCGAAGTTGCCGGTGCGATAGAGCCGCCGCTCGGCCGTGATCTCGAGTTGGCCTCTCAGGATTCGCACCTGTGCCAGCAGAGGCAGTGCGGGGTCGACCACATCGTCTTCAAGCCCGAAGGGATAGCCATCGCCATCTGCTCCGAGCGTATCGCGAATCCGGCCGATGGCATCCTGCTTCTGGCGAAGTTCATCGAGCTCCCAGGCCAGCGCGGAGCGCCCGTATTCTTCAAGCCGCGGTTCAAGCCGCTCGAGAAGCACACCGATGCGATCGGCGTCAATTTCGTGAGCCCCCGCCGCCGCCTCGTGCAGTGTGTGCAGCACAGCATCCGCCGTCAGCAGTTCTTCGGTGAGTTGCTCGAGCGCATCGGCGAAGTCCGCATCCCGGTTCGCCCTGCTTTCAAGGTCAGCCGCGGCCTGTTGCAACCGCCGCCGCGCCTCATCGGCGACATCCTGTCGTGCGGCATCGAGCAGCGGGGAAATGCCGAAGCGGAGTTCATCCGAGACAACCGACACCTGCTCCGTGGCGAGCGTCTGGAGGTGCCGGATGGCGCGATCGCCCTCGGTGTCGATGACCTCGCGGATCAGCTCGATGCGCTCGGCCTCTACGCCGCCGGGTTCCGCTTCATCCTCCGCTTCGTCCAGTCTTGACCCGAGGGCATCGAGCACAAGCGGGTCGCTCTGCTCGTGCAGAAGGGACCACAGGGCCCGGCCGCCCGCGGGCTCATCACGGGCGGCCTTGGCATCGAGCTTCCGGAGGTAGTCGTCCCCGTAGCGTTCAACGATGTCGCTGATGTAACGGGCAAGTGTGTCCTCTCCCACGGCTGCGGCGTGGCTGCGGCGCCGCTCGAGCGGGGCGAGAAAGCGCGGCTCGATGCGCTGCCTGACCGGCTCGGCCATCGAGGCGAGCATGCCCACATCCACGGTGAATTCATCACTGCGGGTCATCTCCCCCAGAAACGTCTGTCCATCGAGAGTATGGATTTCATACAACCGGCCGGGCCAGAAGGTCGTCGAGCCGTTGTAGAAGATCAGCGCCAGCAGCCCGAGGATCATCAACAGCGCCAGGGCCAGGGCGCCACCGGTCAACCAGACCATCGGCTCGCCGTGGGCAAGCAGGCTCGTCATCGCCCGACGGCGCGGCGGGCGCTTGCCCAGGGTGGACGCGGCAGCAGGGGTTGCTGAGTCGCTCATAACTGGAAGGCTCTCCTGCGGAACCGCAGGCGAATCACTTCGGCCACGGTGTTGATCACGAAGGTCATTGCGAAGAGGGTCAATGCCGCGAGAAAGAGCATGCGGTAGTTGGTTCCGCCCACCGCCGCCTCCGGAAGCTCGATGGCGATGTTGGCCGACAGCGTGCGGAAGCCGTTGAACAGGTTCATCTCGAGCAGTGGTGTCCCGCCGGCCGCCATGAGGACGATCATCGTCTCACCCACCGCGCGGCCGAGACCGATCATGCAGGCCGAGAACAGCCCGCTCATCGCTGTGGGGATGATGATCCGCACCGCCGTTTGCCAGGGCGTGGCCCCGGCCCCGAGCGAGGCCGCCCGCAGGTGCTGCGGCACGGCGGACAGCGCATCCTCAGCGATCGTGTAGATGATCGGAATGATGGCGAAGCCCATCACGAAACCGACGACCATGGCGTTGCGCTGGGCGTACCCCCCCATCATCGACAGGTCGATGCCCCAGATATCCATGTCCCGGCCGGTATCCCCGAAGGCCATGTAGCCCCGCGCATCCCAGTGCCAGAAGCCGAAGGGGCCGCCGCTGATGAGCCAGGCGAGCAACCAGGCGAGCCCGAGCGTCATGACGAAACCGAAGATGAATTTCCCCAGCGTGAAGCTGCCCAGTGCCAGCCGGTTCATGCCGCGCATGCGCCCGCGAAGAAGGGGATTAATCACCATGGCCATGAAAATGGCCACTCCCAGCGCGCAAAGCGGCAGCAGAAGCATGATCCAGCCACCGATCGGGTTGTCAAAACGCGGATCGGCTTCAGCGCTTCGGATTTCCGGATGTGGCTCCCAGCCAAGCCAGAGACGGATATCGCCAGCGAAAAGCCACCGCTCGATCATCGGCCCGAGCGTCATTGCCAGCATCACCGCCAGAGGCAGCAGGGCCATCATCACCGGGAAGCGCAGCCATTGCAGCCGACTCCAGGCCTGTGACGGCAGCAGTTGCCAGAAGTAGGCCCCGAGCAGGATCATCGCCGGCGCCGTCACCGTGATGGTGAGCAGCCCTGTCACCACCTGTTCGGCATACGCGGCGAAGACCAGGGCGGCGAGAAAGCCGAGCACCACGCTGGGCAGGCTCGCCATCATCTCGATCACCGGCTTGATCGCCGCCCTCGCACGGGGGTGGAGAAACTCGCTGGTGAATACCGCCGCGAGCAGTGCGATCGGAGCCCCGAAGAGCATCGTGTAGAACGTCGCTTTCACCGTGCCAAAGATCAGCGGGATCATTCCATACTTGGGCTCGAACTCATCCGTTCCCGCCGAGGATTGCCAGGTGTGTCTTGGCTCGCTGGAGCCTTCGTACCAGACCCGGTCGAAGATCGCCCGGACGGTGGCCTCGGGATGGTCGTACTCGACGTCGAAATACGCCAGGACACGCTCGGAAGCGGCGAACATCCCGCGGTCGCGTGGCAACAGGCCGATCATCGCCGCCGGTTCACCGCCGGGCAGTGCTTCGCGGCTCTCCCACATCAGTCGGCTGCTGGTGATGTAGAACATCCTTGCCGAGCCATCGGAGTAGCCAGCCACCAGTGTCCGGCGCCGGGTCGAGCCCCCCATCGTCGTGGGGTGGGCATCCTCGGCCCGCCCCGGCAGTACCTGCGCGCGGACCAGGGTCGATCCATCGCTCGTATCCGGCCGCGGGTCCGGTGGTCCGGGCCGCACGCGGAACCAGGTGGACAGGCGGCCGGTCGTGTCGCCGACCACCAGCGTCATCTTGCCGACCATGAAGTGCATGGCGGTGATCTCGGCCCCCGGTTCATCCAGCAGTTCCAGGGTCTCGGCAACCACCGGCTCGCGACGGTTACGCGTGTCGAGGCGGACGGCGTGGCCATCGCGCCAGATCAACAGCGCGCTGTCGGCGCGGCCTTCGAACTTGAGAAAGTCCGGCAGATCACGTCCTTCCGGGATCGGCACCGACATCTCCCCGCCCCGGGCCTCGACGATGTGCTCCCCGAGCCGCATGTCAAAGCGGCGACGTGTGCCGGCCACGTGGAGCGTCCCATCCGACTGAAGGGCGGTAATCACCGGGCCGCTGCGCAACTCAGCCATGTCGACAAGCACCACGGGCAAGCGATCCTCATCCGCAGCGTCCGGCTGAAAATCGACCGGCTCCTCCAACTCGATCTCTGCCGCCTGGCGGCGGAAAAGGCCTTCAGAAGTCAATTCAACCACCCGGTCGGCGACACGGGAGGTATCACGGACTGCCATCTGCTTGTACCGCTCGGCGAACGCGTCCGCCTCCTCCCAGAGTTCGGCCGCTTCATTTTCCACGGCGCGAACCGTCAGCCCGAGCGGCCCCGCGCGGTCGACGGTGATGTAGTCACCAGGCACTTGATCCTGATCGAACGCCCTGGCCGCTTCACTGCCTTCCACAAACAGCCAGAGCACAGCATCATCTTTGTCGATGCCGGTTTCCAGGCCGCGGCGCGCCAGCAGGTAGTCCCGCAGCGTTTCCGGATCGGTCGCGCCGATCCGGGTACCGAGCGGACCGATCGGTTCGGTCGCTTGCACG
>PUNN01000073.1 GCA_003552605.1 Phycisphaeraceae bacterium | reverse complement strand
GGGGGTCTTCAGCCCGATGGCCATGCGAGCCCCGAACGCGCCCCGAGGCTCCCGGGCCGCATGGCCATCGGCCGCGGACGGCCGCTGACCATGCCACCCTTTGCTTACCCGCGGTGCGTGCCATGCACCCGTTGCGCCCTGGCGCCGCGGCAACAGGTATTGGCGCGGGCCCGATAACAGGTTATAATAATGCAAACAGCGGCTGCAGGGCAGGCCGTGAGGTGACGATGCCAGTGGTCGGGCCATGGATGGACCGGCCGGTTCAACTGCCTGTGCAATGGCCCGTTCGGGGCCAGGGGTGGACCATGGACGGTCAGACAGCTCAGTTCATTCGACGGTTTCTCACGGTGGAGCTATCCCGCACCGAGCGGCTGGTGTTGATGCTCTGGAAGCTCGAGCGGCTCAATGATGCCGAGATCGCCGCTGCGCTCGGCCTGCCGCGGTGCCTGGTCACATCGGTGAGGCAGGCGCTGATCGGTCGACTAAGAAGTGCTGTGCCCTCGGCGATGCCGCGACTGAACCTGGTGCATCAGAACTGAAACCAGACGCGGCGGCTTACCGTGTGGGCTCTTGCCGCAACGGGGGGATGATCCGTCAATCGCACGATCCTTCATCCCTTGAATCCATGCCCGCTGGCCGGGTCATGCTCGCTGCCGCGACCTTCGTTCATCCGGTGGCATCATGCCCAGCAGCAGAAATACCACGCCAAGGGCCAGAACGGCCTTACGACGGGGGCCGGTGGTCAGGCGAACGAGGGTGGACTCGACGGGGTCGGGCGGCTGCGGCATCGCCACGCGCGAGCGGGCGAGCTCCTGCGCCCAGGCCTCCACGGGATTCGGGCTGTCGGCCTGGATAAGCCGGTCGAGCTCTGCCGGGGAAAGGTGCTCGGGTGAATCGTGCAGGAATGAAGGCGTGGCTTCCGTGGAATGAACCACCTGCGAGCCCGGCCGCACGAGGTTGCGGTAGACCAGGGCCAGCCGCTCGATGGTGGCCGGGTCGTTGGCCTTGAGCGCTTCGTGCATCTGCTCGAGTGCTTCGCGTTCGTAATACGGCACCCGTGCCTTGGCCTCGATGCGCTTTTGCTCGTACTGAAGCTGTTGCAGTTCGAGCGTGGGCCCGACCAGGACCACGGCTGCCACGATGACCAGCCCACTGAGCAGGAACAGCCAGGCCGGCAGCGCGTTGAAGAACCTGTAGACCATGCGGGTCGCCCTTGCATCCGAATGCGGTAACTGCTGCATCGGCGAAAGGTCCATCGGAACCTGAAAAACGTTATCGGCCCTCGGCTATTGCCGCTGTGTCGGCGTCCGCCGCGGCAGGCCAGTGAGGACCGCCCAGCCGCGACCCGGCAAGCTGTAATCCGCCGCGTGCCGGGTGTGAGCTTTTCCCACCGGGGTGCTCAGCTTATCATGACCTGTTGCGATTGCGTCTGCCAACCCCGTAAACGGCCCCCGATACCCCCCGGTGCCCGCCGAACGAGCGCCGGGGGAGTCCCAGCCCCCTTGGTTCCATGAAGCCACTGACTGTCTACCTCGAGACCTTCGGCTGCCAGATGAACGTGCTGGACTCCGAGCTTGTCCGGGGCCAGCTTCTGGCCGCGGGGTATCGCTTTGTCGAGAACTGGAAGCAGGCGGATGTGGTGCTCTACAACACCTGCTCGGTGCGTGAGCATGCCGAGAACAAGGTCTACAGCCGTATCGGTCTCGTCGGGCAGCGTAAGCGCACCCACCCGGGCATCGTGCTCGGGGTGCTCGGCTGCATGGCCGAGCGGGATGGGGCGGATATGGCGCGGCGGCATCCGCAGGTGGACTTGCTGTGCGGGCCGGGCGAGCTCGACAAAGTGCCGATGCTGATCGACAACGCCCTCCGTACCCGCCGTGGCGGCCCCGGGGGATCGGTCGACCCCACGACCGCGCCGGCCGGGGCGCAAGGGGGGCGCCGCGAGGTGGCCACAGCACTGCAGGGCAACACGCATCGGCGGTCGAGTACGCTCGCAGCAGCCGAAGACCAACTCGAGATGCTCGACCTTGCCCGGGCCTTCTCGCCCGAGCAGCCCCGCCATAGCGCCTATGTCCGGATTACCCGTGGCTGCAACAAGCACTGCACCTACTGCGTGGTGCCGCGCACCCGCGGCCGGGAGGTTCACCGGCCGCCGGACCACATCGTCGATGAGTGTCGACGTCTTGTGGACGGCGGGGTCATTGAGATCACGCTGCTCGGGCAGACAGTCAATCATTACCACTACGATCATGGCGCGGCGGTGAGCTTGAATGGCGTTCAGCAGCCGCAGGTTGGGGCCAACTTCGGTGCCGCAGGGCCGAAGGTGACGCCCGGCAGCCGCGTGACCAGCTTTGCTGACCTGCTTCAACGCATCCATGATGAGGTGCCGGGGCTTCAACGCCTGCGATTCGTGACCAGCTTCCCACGCGATTTTGGCGATGACATCCTCGACGTCATGGCCGCCTGCCCCCGCATCTGCCGCTACCTGCACCTGCCGGCGCAGTCGGGCTCGAACCGTATCCTGAAGATGATGAACCGCGGCCATACGGTCGAGACTTATCTCGACCTGCTCGATCGCCTGCGGGTGAAGCTGCCCGATGCGACCGTCGCCGGTGACGTCATCTGCGGCTTCCCCACGGAGACACAGGCCGATCACGAGGCGACCGTCGGGCTGCTCGAACGCGCCCGATACAAGAACTGCTTCATCTTCAAGTACAGCCCGCGCCCCGGCACACCGGCTTACGAACGGCTGAGCGATGATGTACCCGACGGTGAGAAACGCCGCCGAAACAATGAGCTTCTCGAGGTCCAGAGCCGCATCAGTCGGGAGATTCACCAGTCGCAGGTCGGACGGACGGTGCGCGTGTTTGTTGAGTCGATCAGCGAGCGTGAGAGCCGCAACCGCAACACGGCCGACCCGTCGGTGACGCTCGGCTGGGAGCAGCCGCGCCAGGTGCTTCAGCTTGCCGGCCGCACCGATGGCGACCTGATCGTGATGTTCGACGCTGAGCAGTCGCTGGTCGGCTCGATGGTGGATGTGCGGATCGAAAGGGCAGGCCCGCTGGCCCTGTTCGGTTCGCTCGCGGGGGAACCGGTGGCGGTGTAAGCGGCCCGAGTGCGGCTGGCCGGACAGTCAGCACGCCTGGCACGCACGTTTGGAGTGAGCCTGGCCATGGCCCTGACCGATGAACTGGAATCGCTGAGCAAGCTCTACGAACAGGGCATGCTGACCCCGGAAGAATACCAGCAGGCCAAGGCGAAACTGCTGCGTGAGCACAGCAGCACCGGTGCCAATGGCGATTCAGGGCCGCCACCAGCGGCGCAAGACGGACCATTCGCAGGCTTTGGCCGCGGCGACCTTTCACCCAGGCAGTGGGCGGCACTGCTTCACTGGTCCATGCTTGCGGGGATCGTGCTTCCGCTGGCGGGGCTGGTTGCGCCGATCATCATCTGGCAGATTAAGCGTGAACGGCTGCCAGGGCTGGATACTCACGCTTACGTGGTGCTCAACTGGATACTTTCACTGTTGATCTACAGCGCAGGACTCGGCCTGATCGCGTTGACAATGGTTGGGATTCCCATTGCCCTGATCGGTGGCCTCGCGCTGACCGTGTTGGCCATCGTGTTCCCCATCATCGGGGGGATTCGTGCCAACGAGGGCACGGTATGGCCGTACCCGCTGTCGATCCCGTTCTTCCAGCATGCCGATCGGACTTGACTGCCCCTCTGGCCGCGGCGAGGGGGGCCGCCCAGCGGTCTCGCGGACGCCGGGGGATTCATGACACATTTGGGGCTCCTTTTCAGCCAGGGAAGGGTTGGCTGGCTGCGTCAGCGGCTGCCGCCGGAAGCGAAGCCGATGGCCATGGGGCCCCGAGGGTTCAGGACGCCCCGAGCGCCGCGCGGCCTTGCATGGCCATCGGCCTGAAGACCCCCGGAAAGCCCGCTGACCATGCCACCCATGCTCGTTTTCCTGCGGCGCGTGTCATGCGCCGGACGCCCGGCCGAACACCGGCGGGGCGTGGTGAGCGTTGTCATTCCGGGCTATCATGGGTTGGCGGGCGGGCTTTGTGTGCCGGTGGGTCTGGCTTGCATCTGTGGCCCGTCAACGTGGGAGCAACAAGCGCCGTGACTTCGACAGGTGGAGATAACCCGCAACCCTATGTTCGTATCCGGTGCCCGTATTGCCGGCGCAAGTATCGCGTCCCGCCGCACCGGGTGGGTTCGGGTGTGCGGTGCGCTGAGTGCGGGATGCCGTTTCAACTCGGCATCGTGCCGGGGGCGGTAGATAAGCCCACCTTGAGGCCGGGGTACGTGCTGCCGCCGGCAACCGCCAGCAGCCGTGATGAGCCGGCAGCGAAGCCGCCTTCATCCGCTTCACCCTTGGGGGGTGAGGCCTCACCGGGTTCAGCCTGGCACGGGGTGCCCTCAAGCCTCCCTGTCGAGCCTGCTTCGCCGGCCGGTGATAGCCTTGGCTCGCCACCACGGCCATCGCCACTACAGGGCACGGCCGAAACTGGGGATGGTGCCGCCACGAGCCCGGATGCAGCGCAAGCACCGGTTACCGGCCAGCATGCCGAAACCGATACGCCCAGCACATTGCCCCGTCGATCGCTGGAGCAGGAACAGACTCCAGAGGGCCCTTCACAACCGCAGGTTGCCGGGGAGGACATCTCGACTCCCGTGACCCGTGAGGTGGCTCCGGCCGATCCATCGCCCCGGGCTGCCTCTGATGTTGCCGCCGAGCCCGTCGAATCGTCTGATCATGCCGCCGCAGCCCCCGTGGATTCGGCCGAGCCTGTGGAAGCGGCCGGGCCCGGGACGCCAGCCGAACCTGCCGAGCGTGCCGGTGAAGGGAGCACCGCAGAGCCGCCACCGCGGCCACCGAAAGTCCGGCCGCAGATCATCCACATTCCCAAAGCGCATCGACCTGAGATGGCGCGGCCCTCGCCCGGTCGGGATGGGGCGGGATCGCACGCCGCGGCCGACGTTTCAGACCGCCGACCCGAAGGCGACCCTCACACGGGGCGGGCCCGCCAGCCGACCAACATCAGCCCGATCGACACGGTGATCGCCGCCCATAGCCGGCCCATGCCGCGCGGCGAGCTTGAGGAACTTGAGCGAGAGTTGGAGATGATGCGCGCCCGGCAGGGCAACCAGAGTCCCGATGAGAAGCCAGGGGGCAGTGCTGCGTCGCTTTCGGATGAAGCGGAGCCCGTTTCCGAATCTCCATCGGATCAGGTCCTTCAGCCCGGCAGCGGCATGGCCGGGCAGGATGGGATCCCTGAGCCGCTTCGCTCCAAGCTCGCCGCCAACCCGCCAGCGCCGGACCCAACGCCGCCCGAGACACCGGATTCGAGTGATATCACCTATTGGCGCCGTGCGCTCGAGCAGGCCCATGCCAGCGACTTGCAGGATGAAGGCTCCGGGGAGCACGGCGAGGCTGACTCCCCCAAGGGCGGTGGAGCAGACCACCGACAGGGTATGTCCGATGAAGAGAGGGCCAACGTGGCAACAGGTCCGGGGAGTGGGGGGGCAGGTTACCCCGAGGCACACCGCCCCTCTTCAGCGCCCCCGGGCGGGAAGCTCGAGTAATTCCAGCAATTGCTCAGGATCATCGATCACCTGCTGTGCGCCCTCCTCGCGGAGCAGGGCCGGCGAGCGAAAGCCCCAACTCACACCGATCGGCACCATGCCGGCGCGGCGGGCCGTCTGCATATCCACTTCAGAATCGCCCACCAGCATGACCGCTGAAGGCGCAAGTCCCCAATGCCGGGCCATCTCCAGCGCCGGTTCGGGGTCCGGCTTGACCGCCGCGCCTTCCCGTTGCCCGCGTACCAGGTCGAATCGGATATGGGGCAGGCACGCGGCGACGTTACGGGCGGTAGCGGCTTGCGGCTTATTGCTGAGCACGCCCAGGCGAATGCCGGCTTCTTGGAGGGGCTCCAGCGTATGCGCGATACCGGGATAAACCCGCGTCAGGGGGCCTTCATTCGCCGCGTAGAACTCGGTGAACATCTCACGCGCAGGGGCGAGTTCAGCCGGATTGGTCGTCTCGAGCGTTTTCTCCAGCAGGTGATTCAACCCGTAGCCCACATGCGGCAGGTAGGACGGTGCCTGACGAGCGGGCCGGCCGCGCTGTTCCAGAACGTGGTTGGCGGCAGCGGCGATGGCATCAAGCGTGTCAAGCAACGTGCCGTCGAGGTCGAAGATAACTGCGGAAAGCCTGAGCATGCCGCGAGTTATACGCCATCTGCCGCCTGCCGGCCAGTGAGACGGCTTCAACTGCAGGGCCAGGGTGCATGACATGCGCCGCG
>PUNN01000436.1 GCA_003552605.1 Phycisphaeraceae bacterium | reverse complement strand
CGTATCTGCTGTCGACCCGCGGCGCCGAGGTCCAGCATGCAGAGAGCAAGCCGAGCGAGGCGCGGATCAAGCAGATGATCGATTCAGGCCAGCTCGTACTCGAACCGCTGACCTACATACGCGGCCGCAGCATTCCCCATCAGTTCATCATCATCGATGAAGCGCAGAACCTCACCCCTCACGAGGTCAAGACCATCGTCAGCCGGGTGGGCGAGGGGACCAAGATTGTCCTGACCGGCGATATCGCGCAGATCGACAACCCGTACCTCGATGCATCTTCCAACGGTCTATCCTATATCGTGGAGAAGCTGAAGGGTGAAGCCATCGTAGGCACGGTCATGCTCGAGAAGAGCGAACGCTCCGAGCTTGCCTCGCTTGCCGCATCGCGGATGTGATGGACTTGCACAAGCCCGCACGGGCCGATCCCTGCCTCGCTGCATCTTCTCTGCCTTCGGCGGGAGGCAGGGGTTGGCACGAACTGGTCTGGATCGCATGACGTCACGATGAACTGCGCCGAGGCCGGTGATGGGCATCTCAGCACGGAACCGTGTGTCTGAGTCAAGGTGAAAATCGCGGCGGCGGATGTGGCTACGCAGGACAGGGGATACACGATGGCAGCCGGGCCGCTTCGCATCCACGTGGTCGATCTGGAGATGTTCACCGCCCGGGCGGAGATGCGCATGTGGCACGATCCGGCGGGATTGCTCGACATCGGCGAGAGACAGCGTTCGGCGATGCTGGCAAGTCCTTTCTGTGCCGGGCCGCGCACGCCCATGCGCCTGGTTGCGGAGCAGGCCGGCCGGGTGGTGGGCAAGGGCGAGTTCCTGCCCGGCCGCATCTGGATCGGGAAGCACCCGCATCCGGTGAACTGGGCGGCCGGGCTGGTGGTCGACCCGGCATACCGCGGTCAGGGCATCGCTACGACGCTGGACCGCAAGCGTCGGGCGATCTCGTCGGTCTTCGGTGCATGCGGGGCATCGGTTCAGCATGCCCGCATCTATCGTCGGCTCGGCTTTCACGAGATATCCTGGCAGCGGTATGTGAGGCCGTGCCGTGCCCGGCCGGTGGTGCGGCGGTATTTGGGAGACCACCCTGCGGCGAAGGTGCTGACACCGCTTGCTGAAGCCGCGCTGGCGACAGGCCGCCGCGCCGTCGCCATGCTCGCACCACCCCGGCCACGTGGCCTTACGTTGCAGCCGGCGGGCGCGTTGCCCGCTGACCTCGAGCCCATCGTCAATGGCCCATCCGCATTCATTCGCACCGACCGCTCTTGCCCATGGTTTGAATGGGTGCTCACGCACCAGTTCCACCCGGATCCGGGTAATCGCCAGGCTCTTCATCTCGTGGTCGAGCCAGATCGACAGCCCGTAGCATGGATGCTGACACGGGTTCGGTTCCACGAGCGGGCATCGCACCGCGGTTTTCCCGACACGCTGCTTGGCTCGGTCGGGGACTGGGGCATCCTGGAACCACGACGGCTGACATGGATGGGGCTGCTCCAGCTTGCCTGTGATGTGCTGGAAGGCTGCGGCTGCGATGCCATCGAGTGTTGCCTGCCACCCGGCCACCGAACGCGGGGGCTGATGCGGCGGCTGGGGTTTGTGCCGCTTGGCAAGCTCTACGGGTTCATGCATTTTGCGCTGGGGCTTGGCGTGGATGTCGGTGCGCATCCGCCACGGACCTGGGCCATCCGCGCGGCGGATGGCGATCATTTCGTAAGCTGAACACGGGTGCAACGCCCATCGGGGGTGGCATGGTCAGCGGGCTTTCCGGGGGGTCTTCCGCCCGATGGCCATGCGAGGCTACGAGGCGCTCGGGGCGTCTGGAAGCCTCGTGGCCCAATGGCCATCGGCTGCGCTTCCGGGGCCAGCTGCTGACCATGCCCCCAAGCTTCTCCGGATACAAAGCAAGCCCGCGCCAAGTGCCATGCGCCCACGTCCCCCGGGCGCATGAGACTTGGCGCGGCTAACGGACCGGGTCTTCCCACCCTCTCCCCTCGGGAGAGGGGTCGGGGGTGAGGGCAGATTCGTGCCGGTGGTGCCGTGGCTGAACCGAGAGGCGACCCCTTCATGAGGTGGGAAGGACGGTACATGAAGCATTCGGGCGTTTGCACCAAGTCCCCCTCACCCCGACCCTCTCCCAAAGGGAGAGGGAGAACAACACATCCTGCGCCAAGTGCCATGCGCCCACGTTTCCCCTCCGGATCTCGACGGGGATGCCCGCCGCGGGCGTATCGATTATTCTGCGGTCCCCCACTGATAACCCCCCTTCACAGGACCTGACTTCATCATGCACAAGACACGAATCGGCATCATCGGTTGTGGCAACGTCAGCGCCAACTACCTTCGACATGCACCGCTGTTTCCCGGCATCGAGGTCGCCGCCGTGGCCGATCTCGACATGAGCCGCGCCCGCGAACGGGCGGAGCAGTTTGAGATTCCCCGTGCCTGCACCGTCGAGCAGTTGCTGACCGATCCCGACATCGAGCTTGTGGTCAACCTCACGGTTCCGAAGGCCCATTACAGTGTCGCCATGGGGGCGATGGAAGCCGGCAAGCACGTGTTCAACGAGAAGCCGCTCGCCGCCACTCGCGATGAGGGCCAACGGCTCGTGGATGCTGCGCATGAAAAAGGCCTGCGCCTCGGCGGGGCGCCGGAGACGTTCCTCGGCTCCGGCCAGCAGGCCGCGCGGCGGGCCATCGATGATGGCCTGATCGGTCGACCGGTCGCCGGCACTGCCTTCATGATGAGCCCCGGCCCGGAAGCATGGCATCCCGACCCCGATTTCTTCTACCAGTACGGTGGCGGCCCGCTGTTCGATATGGGGCCGTACTATCTGATGTCGCTGCTGCATCTGCTCGGGCCCGTGCGCCAGGTCACCGCCGCGGCGGGCATCCAGAAACCCGACCGGACCATCGGCTCGGGCGAGCGTGCGGGCGAAGCGCTGGTGGTCGAGACGCCGGACCACATCGCCGGCGTGATCACGTTTGAAAGCGGCGCCATCGTCACACTCGTGACCAGCTTCGCCGTCCGTGCCCACCGCCATGCGCCGATCGAAATCTACGGCACTGATGCGAGCCTGAGCGTGCCTGATCCCAACGGCTTTGATGGAGAGGTGCTGCTCTGTGAGCAGCGCCGGGGCGAATGGAAGCCCATCGCGATGAACTACTGCCAGGGCTACGGCCGCAGCGTCGGCGTGGCGGACATGGCCGCGTCGATCCACAACGGCCGCGAGCACCGTGCCTCGGGCGTTCAGGCCCTCGCGGTGCTCGACCTGATGGAAGCGTTTCTGGAAAGTGCCCGCTCCGGTTGCGCCGTGGCGCCTCGCGTGCCCTATCAACGACCGGCACCGATGCCCGAGGGGCTCGAACCCGGTCAGATGGATTGAGAGCGCGGGGCCGCAAACGGTTCGGCACGACCTGTTTCAATCCCACCGCTGAAAGGAACGCAGCATGCCACCCGGTGACCGCCTCTACGGCTTCAACTTCCAGTGGCTGTTCAATGCGGACCGCGCTCCCCGCGAGCCGGACCTGCCAGCACTTGACTTCATGGCGGACCACGATTTCCGGTTCGTTCGCATTCCGATCGATTACCGCCTGCTGCTCACCGGCCCGGCCTTCGATCAATACATCGAGTCCAACTGGGAGCTTGTCGACCGCATCGTTACCGCCTGCCGTGAGCGGGGCCTGTACTGCTCGCTCAACCTGCACCGGGCGCCGGGCTACTGCATCAATCGCAATCACCTCGAGTCATTCAGCCTGTGGACGGATGCCGAGGCACAGGAGGCGTTCATCACCATGTGGACTGCATGGGCGAAACGCTATCGCGATGTGCCCGCCGAAGCGCTCGAGTTCAACCTGGTCAATGAGCCGCCACGGGAGGGTATGGACGGTTTCACCCGCGCCAGGCATGAAAAGGTCATCCGCGACACCATCGCGGCGGTCCGGGCCGTCGATCCGCACCGGCCGATCACCATCGATGGGATTGAAGGCGGCAACGGTCCACTGCCGGAGCTGGCGGACCTCGCGGTGTGCCAGAGCTGCCGTGGCTATGCGCCCATGGCGATCAGCCATTACGGTGCAACCTGGGTCGCCCACCTGCTGACCGAAGCCCCGCCGCCGCAATGGCCCGGCCTGCAATGGCAGGGTCAGCGCTGGGACCGTGATGCGCTCGCAACGTTCTATGCGCCGTGGAAGCAACTGGAGGCAAAGGGCGTGCCTGTCCACGTTGGTGAGTGCGGCTGTTACAATCAGACACCCAACGATGTGGCCCTGGCGTGGCTGAAGGATTTGTTCGCCACGTTTCAAGACCTGGGCTGGGGATATGCCCTGTGGCAGTTCCGAGGCGCGTTCGGGATCAGCGATCATGGCCGTCCGGGCGCGAGGATCGAAACAGTCGGGGACATCCCGATCGATCGCGACCTGTTAGACCTGCTGTGTGCCCACCGGCATTGACCGGCGGTGAAGCATGAATCCTCCGGGCTGGACGTGTGCAGGTATCCGGAGCCTGCAACGTGGCAGCCATCCGAAGACATGCGCCCACGTAATGCAGGGGCCGCAGCGTCGCGGGTCCCCGAACCACGGCCTCTGCCCACTTCGGACTCTCGGGGGCCCTGAAAAACCTCGCGAATGGCTCCGGCATGCCGCCATTGCGCGACGCGGAGGCGCATTTGACGAGGTTTTTCAGAGGCCCCTCTCAGCTTCCGGCTCGCCCGGTGGATCAGTTCCGCGTGCCCGCCGCGGTGGGCCGGCCGCCGCCACGGCGCTTGCCGCCACGATAGCCAGCACCGCTTTTCCCGGCCGTGGGGTGTGGCGCACGTGGGCGCGGCGGCTGTTTGCCACGCTGGCGGGCGGACTTGCCACCGCCGCTGGGGCGTGATCCGTTCTTCTTCGATGCCGGGCTGGGGGCCGGCTTGCAGAGGCGGTGGTCGCTGGCGATGCGGATGTCGGTACCGATCAACCGCTGAATGGCCCGCAGGTGCCCCACCTCCTCGCCATCGCACAGGCTCAGGGCAGCACCCCCGGCACCGGCACGCGCGGTGCGGCCGATGCGGTGGACGTAGCTTTCCGGCTCGTGGGTGACATCGTAATTGATCACGTGCGTGATGCCGTCGATATCGAGCCCGCGTGAGGCGACATCCGTGGCCACAAGCACGGCCACCCGCCCATCGCGGAACAGCTTCAATGCCCGCTGCCGGGCGTTCTGGCTCTTGTCACCGTGAATGGCTTCCGCCGCCGTGCCGCCGCGGCGGAGGTTCCTGACCACCCGGTCGGCCCCGTGGCGGGTGCGGGTAAAGACCAGACCACGCTCGACGGGCAGGCTCTTGAGCAGGTCGGCAAGCACCTCCGGCTTGTCGGCCTTGTCCACGAAGTACACCGACTGCTCGATGTTGTCCGCCGTCGTCGTCTCCGGTGCCACATGCACCTTGACCGGCTCGTGCATGAGCGAATCGGCCAGATGGCGGATCGGTGCGGGCATGGTTGCGGAGAACAGCAACGTCTGCTCCCGGCTTTTGAGCATCGCGATGATGCGCTTGATATCGGGCATGAAGCCCATATCCAGCATACGGTCGGCTTCATCGAGCACCAGCGTCTGCACATTGCCGAGGCTGCAATGGCCCTGCTGAATCAGGTCAAGCAGGCGGCCGGGCGTGGCGATGAGCACATCGACCCCGCGTCGAAGCGCCCGCACCTGCGGGCCCTGTCCCACCCCGCCATAGACGGTGGCATGTTGCAACGGAAGGTGTCGGCCGTAGATATCGAAGCTTTCGGTGATCTGCACGGCGAGTTCACGTGTCGGGCAGAGCACGAGGCAGCGCGGCCTGCGCCCGTCGCCGCGATGGCCGTCTTTGCGGGCGCGGCCGGGTGCATCGGCGGCGTTGCCGGAGGGGCGGGGCTGTGAAGTTTCGGCGAGCCGGTGCAGCACCGGCAGGGCGAACGCCGCGGTCTTGCCCGTACCGGTCTGGGCACAGCCAATGACATCGCGGCCGCTCAAGGCAGGCGGGATCGCCTCGGCCTGGATGGGGGTTGCCTGGGCGTAACCGGCGGTGCGGACGGCACGGAGGATGGGCTCATTGAGCCGCATGTCGACAAACTGCATGAATGGTCCTTCATCTTGGGCCACGGGCAGCGGTCACATGCACCTTTGCGGTGGCGGGACCGGATGCTCCGATAGCCGAGGGATTGCCAAGCCCGGCGGAACCCGGAGGGTTTTCCTCAGCAACTCCGGAGAGTTTGCGGGCAATTCCGTGTGGGCTTGCGGGGTGTGTTCCAGCGCGGCTGTGGTAAAGGCCACAGGACGACCGGCCGGATCGTGCAACTGAACGTGG
>PUNN01000435.1 GCA_003552605.1 Phycisphaeraceae bacterium | reverse complement strand
TACGCTGGCCACCAAGTCGGCGACCTGGGCTTTCCGCGTATTGGCGGGCTCCCGAGTGGGCTGTGTTAGCTGCCGGGGCGGGTTCGGGGGCGATCCGATACCTGTGGCGCTGCGCGGCTGGCGCGGCCCATGGCCATCGGTCCCGTTTCCGCCCCCCGGCCGCCCCCGGCCCCCGGAATTAGGGGCGATCAGTTCTCCCCGCCGATGCCGAAGCCATCGGTGTCCCCGCCGAGGCCGGGCTCGGCGGCGGCGGGGTCGTCTTCGCCTTCATCATCGTCGGCCTCGGCCTCTTCCAGGGCTGCTTCCGCGGCTTCCCGCTGCTCGTGGGCGGCTTCGAGCTCTTCGGTCAGCTCGTCGATGCGCTGCTCGAGCGTTTCGATCTGCTCGGCCCTTTCCGCGGCGGTGGCTTCGGCAGCCTCGGCCTGCTCGCGAAGGGTATCACGCTCGGCCTCGAGCGCCTCGACCTGCTGCTCGTGCTCCTCGATCGTCGCCTCGGCCTGCTCGAGGCGCTCGCGGAGCTGGTCACGCTCGCCTTCGAGTGCTTCCTTTTCACCACGCAGCGTGGCGAGATCGTTTTCGAGCTGCTGCTGCGTCGCTTCGGCCTCGGTCAGCGCCTGCTCGAGGGAGGCCTTTTCGGTGCGGACCTCTTCAAGCTCCTGTGCGCTGTTGCAGCCGGGCAGGATCAGCAGGCCAGCCGCGGCCACGATGAGGATGGAACGAATGGGTTGAATGCTGTTCATGATGGGTGCTCCTTGAAAGGAAAAAGATGGTCCCTGATCCGTCACCTGCGGCCCCGCAGCAGTCGGCCGGGGCAGAGCACCCCGCCGCCGATGCTGTCCACGGCGACCGTACTATCGTGTCCTTATACCCCGAAACGTCCAAGAATGAAAGCTTTATGCACCGGGGGGCGATTTTTTTGGGGGGCATGACACGTACCGCGGCGGGCAACCCCGGGGCTGGCTACAAAGGAACCCCGCGGCGCGTGTCATGCACCCCCAGACCTCCACGCCGGGCCCCTGCCGCAAGGCGAACGCATGTAGATGCTAAACCGGGTGGCATGGTCAGCGGCTGTCCGCAGCCGATGGCCATGGCGGCCTGTGACGGGCGGTCCGCCGCATGGCCATCAGCCGAAGACGCCTGCTGACCATGCCACCCGAGCTACATGCGTTTGCCCGGGCCCCTGCCGAGTCGGTATACACGTCTGCCGCCCGATCGCTTACACTGGCCGGGAGGCCCGCGGCGAAGCGGGGGCGTGGGCCCGGCGCTGCCACCTGAAGGCCCCGTGCGCCCGGGAATCAGGCCCGTGATGCCCGGCGGACGCTGGACGAGCCGAGCCGCGCAGTTGCGGGCCTGCGGTCGGCAGGGGCTGGAGCAATGACCTCCAGGGTGGGTGGTTGCCCTGGGCGACCGTTTCGCGGTGGTTGCGATGCGGCGGCACTCCGGGCGTTCTCCCGGGTGGGAGGCGGTGGCGTTGGACGCTGTAATGATGGAGGCATGAACCCACCATGACCCGAAGCGTGGTCATCACTGGACTCGGGCCGATCAGCGGCCTGGGCATTGGCATCGAGTCGACCTGGCAGGGCGCGGTTGATGGCCGCAGCGCCGTGGGCCCCTGCCGCGCGTTTGATGCTTCGCCTTTCCCCTGCCCATACGTGGCAGAGGTCCCGGCGGCGTTCAAGCCGCGCGATTTCGTGCCACGCAGCTACCGCAAGGCGACCAAGATCATGGCCCGGGACATCGAGCTTGCGGTCGCCGCGGCGGAGCTGGCCGCGCGTGATGCCCACCTGACAACCCGGGCCACCGCGGCCGGCGGCGAGGATGAGTCGAGCTATCCGCCCCACCGCATGGGGGCTCAGATCGGCGCCGGGCTGATCGCGGCCGACCTCGATGAGTTGACCGCGGCGCTGGACAAGGCCCGTGATGAAGCCGGCGGCTTCGACATCCGCAAGTGGGGCCGTGAAGGCATGCATGAGTTGACCCCGCTCTGGCTGCTGAAATACCTGCCCAACATGCTCGCCTGCCACGTGACGATCGTGCATGATGCCCAGGGGCCGAGCAACACGATCACCTGTACGGAAAGCTCGGCGGGGCTGAGCCTTGGCGAAGCGATGCACGTGATCGGCCGGGGCGGGGCCGATGCCTGCTTCTGTGGCGGGCTCGAATCGCGGCTGAACCTGATGTCCATGATGCGGCAGACCTTCTCTGAGCGTTACCTGCGGCTCGAGTCGGGCTCGGACGCCGATCCGGCCGCGACGGTGCGGCCTTTCGATGCCGACGCCGCCGGCTGCGTCCCCGGCGAGGGCGGTGCGATCCTGATCCTGGAATCGGAAGAGACGTTCCTGAAGCGGAAGGCATCGCAGCCGGATGCCCGGGCCTACGCCCGGGTGGCGGGTTTCGCGGCATCGCAAACCGTCAACCCCGCCACCCGCAACCGCACGCCCGATCCCGAGGGCGACGCCATCGCCGCCGCGGCCCGCCGCGCTATCCACAAGGCCGGCATCTCGCCCGACGCGGTGGACCTGATCGTGCCGTTTGGCTGCGCGATGCCTGATTACGACCGAGCCGAAGCCGCCGCACTTCGCCGGGTCTTCGGCTCGGCGCTGGGGGGCATCCGCATCTGCTCGAGCAAGGCGATGGCCGGGCTGGTGGGCGCCGGCAGCGGCGGGATCGACCTGAGCCTGGCGGCGCAGGCCGTCTTCGAGCAGAAACTGCCGGCGGTGATCAACTGCGATGAGCCCATCGAGGGCCTCGATGCCGCCGCCGGCCCGGCACGGGCAGCGGGCATCCGCAATGCGCTTGTGCTTTCGACGGGCCTTGGCGGACAGAACACCGCGTGCGTGCTACAGCACATCGAGACGTGAATTGACCGGCGCGAGTCCACAGATGAACACGACCCATTCCCCACGCCCGCGCATCGTCATCACCGGCATCGGCTGGGTGACCCCGCTCGGTCATGCTGTCGAGTCGGTGTGGCAACGGATGCTGGCCGGTGAAAGCGGCGTCGGGCCGATTACGCGGTTCGATGCATCGACCTTCCCCACACGCTTTTGCGCGCATGTGCGTGATTACGACTGGCGCACGTTCGTGCGTGATGCGGCCCTGCATGAAGGGGTGCTGCCCAACACCGCCTTCGCCCTCGGCGCTGCATCGCAGGCATGGAGGGATGCGGGGCTGGACCGGTTCGATGCCGAAGGTGGCCTGGATCGTGATCGGCTCGGGCTTTACCTCGGTTGCGGCGAGGGCGTCATCGACTTTGACAGCTACGTCGGCTCGAACCTCGCCGGCTGGGATGCTGATCAGAACACGGTGGATGCCGCGCGCTGGTACGCCGCGGCGGCACGCTCGATGGACGCGGTGACCGAGCTCGAGCAGGAAGCGAACATGCCGTTGGCGCACCTCGCGATGGAGTTCGGCGTTCGCGGGCCGGCCTATAACTGCCTGACGGCATGTGCCGCCTCGACGCAGGCCATCGGCGAGGCGACGGAAGTGATGCGGCTCGGGGATGCCGATGTGATGATCACCGGCGGGGCGCACACGATGATCCACCCGCTCGGGGTCACCGGTTTCAACCGGCTTACCGCGCTGTCGACCCGCAACGAATCACCCGAGACTGCTTCAAGGCCGTTCACCGCCGACCGCGATGGGTTCGTGCTCGGGGAAGGTGCGGGCATCGTGATCCTGGAAACGCTCGATCATGCCAGGCGCCGCGGGGCGACGATCCTCGGCGAGGTGCTTGGCTACGGCGCCAGTGCCGATGCCTACCGCGTCACGGACATGCACCCGGAAGGCCGCGGCCCGCTCGCGGCGATGCAGCAGGCGCTCGATGATGCGGGCCTGACGCCGGCGGAGATTGATTACATCTCCGTCCACGGCACGAGCACGCACGAGAACGACTATGCCGAGACGCGGGCGATCAAGCGGCTGTTCGGGGAGCGGGCACCGCGGGTGCCGATGAGCTCGGTCAAGAGCATGATCGGCCATCTCATCGCCGCGGCGGGCGTGGTTGAAACGATCGTCTGCGTGCTCGCCATGCGCGATCAGACCGTGCCGCCGACGATCAACCTGCACAACCCCGACCCCGAGTGCGACCTCGATTACGTGCCCAACACCGCACGACAGGTGCCTGTGCGGACCTGTCTGAACAACAACTATGGTTTCGGCGGGCAGAACAACACGCTCATACTCCGCCGCTTCGAATGACGGCCCTGAGCCAGGGAGGCAATCACCGTGGCCAAACGCCCCTACATCGCCGAGCTCGATGCCAACCGCTTCATCGATGGTATCTTCGCCGTTTACAACACCCAGCTCGGCATGACCCGCAACGGCAAGCCGTTTCTCAAGTGCCTGCTCGGCGACAAGACCGGCCGGGCGCCGGCGCGGATGTGGAACGCCAGCGAGCAGCTCTTCCAGAGCCTGCCGACCGATGGCTTTGTCTGGGTCGAGGGCCAGACGCAGGCCTACCAGGGTGAGATGCAGATCATCATCCAGCAGATCCGCGCGATCGAGCCCGGTGAAGAGGACATGTTCGACCTGCTGCCATCGACACAGCGCGACATCGATCAGATGTACGAGCAGGTCGTGGCCATACTCGACACTGTCGAACACATGCCGCTTCGCCACATCATCGAGGCCTTCGCCGGTGATGAGGCGCTGATGGACCGATTCTGCCGGGCGCCTGCGGCGATGACGTTGCACCATGCCTATATCGGCGGCCTGCTCGAGCACACGCTCATGCTGATGCAGATGGCCGATGCCATCTGTCCGCTGTATCCGCAGATCAACCGTGACGTGGTCATTACGGGGCTGTTCCTGCATGACCTGGGCAAGTGCGCCGAGTTGAAGTGGTCGACCGGCTTCGGCTACACCGATGAGGGCCTGCTGGTCGGCCACATCGTGCAGGGCGTGCTGTGGCTGGAGGAGAAGGCCCGGCAGTGCCGCGAGAAGGGACATGACATCCCCGAGGCATTGCTGATGGTGCTCAAGCACATCATTCTTTCTCACCACGGCAAGCCGGAGTTCGGCGCTGCGCGCATACCATCGACACCGGAGGCACTGGCGGTATCGCTGCTGGACAACGTCGATGCCCGCCTTCAGATGGCGATCGCCGCGGCGCGTGAGCCGGCGGGTGCCGGTGGCGATATGGGTGGCAACTTCACCGAGAAGATATGGGCCCTCGAGACCCGCCTTTACCGGCCCGATCCGACCGAGCCGACGGCGACGGCAGTGCCGGAGGTCGATGGGGCGCATCCGGATGAGGCGGCGGCGGTGGCCTCACAGGCCGCCCGGAAACCCCCCAGCACCCCCGCTACCCCCGCCACCCCACCCGGCCAGGCGCCGCCGCGCGGCGAGAAGTCCGGCGGCAGTGGCGTGAAAAACAGCGACCACCGCAACCGCCGCGGCAATTCCAACCGCACCCAGTAACCACCATCCCCAACCGCCTCATGAACCTGCGTGGGGCCGGAACCACTTCGTCCACTTCGCCACTGGGTGACCTCGGCGGGGTATTCGCCAGGTTGCTCGAGAGGCCACGTGCGCCAATCCCCACCGATCCGGTGCGGCGATGCCATCAGGCGGAGACTGACTGGTCCAGCAGCATGGGAGCGGGCCCGGTGACGTGCTGGCAAACGGCATGCAGCCACGGCCAGCCACACCATAGCGACCCGGCATCAGCAAGCGGCACGCCTTGGCGGCTTTGTGTGCCATCGACTTGATTTGCTTTCAAAGCATGGATCAGTGGTTGAACCAGCTTCGTAAGCGGCTTTCAAGCGACCGCTGACCTCTACTGCTCGTCACCTGCACGCAGGTCGAAGGCGTAAATGCCGTTGGCGCCGCGGACGATGAGCCGGCCGTCGATGATCGGATCGGTGAGTTGCTGGTTGGAATAGCCCGAAGTGCCGCGCATGGGGGGATCCCAGTCACCGCCGATGCGCTGAAAGTCATCGGTGGCATCGAAGAGCCGGAAGGTGGCACCGCTGTGGACCGTGTCGGGCTCGACGATCAGGCGATCGCCCACACCGACCGTAATGCTGCCGCCCGAAATCGAGCCGCGGTCTTCAAGCGAAATCACCTCGCCGGTTTCCAGGTTGACCCGGTGAAAGGCATCATTGCCCTGGCTGTATGAGTGGCCTTCGTGAATCATCAAAGGCCGGCGCGTGCTGTGTGATTTTTCGAGTGTCCAGAGCCGGTCGAGGCCGGTATCCGTGATGTGGAACCCGGCGACATGGTTCCCATCCCCATCCTTGGCCTTGACGAACGTAGCGAGGCGGTCACCTTCGACCGGAATGGCATAAGAACTGCCGACCGACCCGCCGCGCGATTCCTGCCACAG
>PUNN01000135.1 GCA_003552605.1 Phycisphaeraceae bacterium | reverse complement strand
GGCTTGCCCCGGCCCGAACAATGAATCCTCACCCGCCGTGTCCGCACCGCGCGGGGGGCGGATGCCAAGATGCTCGGCTCCGGCACGGGTGAGTTGCCGGCCCCGCCGCGTCCGCGCCAGCAACCCGATCTGTAACAGGAACGGCTCGACCACATCCTCGAGCGTGCCGGCATCCTCGTTCAACGTCGCCGCGATGGCTTCCAGGCCGACCGGCCCGCCCTCATAAATATCTGCAATCACTTTGAGATACTTGCGGTCCAGCTCGTCAAGCCCCGTATCGTCGACACCCTCAAGGCGCAGCGCCTCATCCACGACCGCCCCGTTCAAGGCGCCTTCGGCCCGGACCTGGGCGTAGTCACGCACCCGGCGCAGCAGGCGATTGGCAATGCGCGGCGTGCCCCGGGCACGGTGGGCGATGATGTACAGCGCTTCGCTTACCGCCGGCTCCTGCACATCCGCGACCATCTTCAGCAGCAGGGCGCTACGCCGCAGGATCTTCAACAACTCATCCGGTGAGTAGAAGTCGAGATTGTGGCTGATGCCGAACCGTGAGCGCATCGGCCCCGTGACCAGCCCCGCCCGCGTGGTGGCACCGATCAGGGTAAAGGGGTTGAGCGGCAGGGTGATGGTTTTCGCATGCATCCCGCTGTCGACGGTGACGTCGATACGAAAATCTTCCATCGCCGGATACAGATACTCCTCGATCACCGGCGACAGGCGGTGGATTTCATCGATCAGCAGCACATCCCGCGGCTGAAGCCGGGTGAGCGTGCCGACAAGGTCGGACGGCTTGGCGACGGCGGGGCCGGAGGTGACCACGAGGTGACTATCCATCTCCCGGGCGATGATGCAGGCCAGCGTCGTCTTGCCCAGGCCCGGCGGCCCGTGCAGCAGCACATGCTCCATCGGCTCCTGCCGTTGACGCACCGCCTCGAGGCTGATCGAGAGCTTCTCCACCAGCCGCGGCTGGCCGACATAATCGGCCAACTGCTGCGGCCTCAGCGAGAAGTTGATCTGCTCCTCGGCCGGATCCTCGGTGGTGGCGGAGACAATGCGCTGCTTGGCCATGGTGCATACCGTGCTCTTGCGACGTTGAACGGGTGATTGTACCCGAAGCAGCCGGCCCCCGGACGCAGTCGCAGCCTCCCTTACGTCCCGAGCAACACCGGCTGCGGGTTGGTCTCGGCGCCGAGCAGTTCATCCCATGTCTCACGCCGCCGCACGAGCATGGCCTCGCTGCCGTGGATGAGCACCTCGGCCGGCCGGGGCATGCTGTTGTAGTTGCTCGCCATCACCCGGCCGTAAGCGCCCGCGGCGAAGATGGCCAGCCGGTCGCCGCGGTGAAGCGGCGGCAACTTGCGCTGAAGCGCCAGGTAGTCACCGGTCTCGCAGATCGGCCCCACCACATCCACCGGGTGCAGCCCCGGCAGGTCCAACTCGCCGCGCGCCGGCGGCACCATGTCGGGCGAGACATGGATCGGCCAGATGAAGTGGAAAGATTCGTAGAGCGTCGGCCGCAGCAGGTGGTGCATCCCGGTGTCGACGATGGCAAAGGTCTTCGCCCCGCCTTCCTTCATGTACTGCACGCTCGTCAGCAGGATGCCGGCATTGGCACTGATAGTGCGGCCGGGCTCGAGCAGAATGCGGCCGCCGGCATCCTTGAACGGCTGAAGCAGCGGCACGATCCGCCGCGCGTACTCGGTGTAGGCCGGCGTCTGGTCGGTCTGGTAGTCGGCGCCGAAGCCGCCGCCGATGTCGATCGCCTCGATGTGATGCCCCGCCTCCTGAAGCTCGCGAACAAGCTGCATGGCCCGCTCGGTGGCATTCACATAGGGCTCGACTTCGTACACGGGCGAACCGATGTGCATATGCACAGCGCAGAGCCGGAGGTGCTCGTTGTGGCCGTAAGTGGCAAAGAACCGGCGGGCACGTTCGATGTCGACGCCGAACTTCGACTCCTTCTTGCCCGTCGTCGTCTTGGCGTGGGCGGTACGCGGGTCAATGTCGGGGTTGATGCGAAGCGCGGCCCGGGCGGTGGTGCCGCGGGCGGCGGCAATGGCGGCGATGTTCTCGAACTCGGCTTCGGACTCGATGTTGAAATAGCCGATCCCCTCATCGAGGGCGAGTTCGATCTCGACATCGGTCTTGCCCACACCGGCATAGACGACCCGGCTCATGTCCACCCCCGCGGCGCGGGCCCGCAATATCTCACCGCCGCTGACCACGTCCATCCCCGCCCCACGGTTTCTCAGCAGCGCCAGGATGCTCAGGTTATCGCAACTCTTCACCGCATAGCAGATCACCGGATCGAGCGGTGCAAAGGCCTCGGCCAGACGGTCATAGTGCGCTTCGAGCGTGGCCCGCGAGTAGATGAATACCGGTGTGCCGACGCGGTCGGCCACCCGCTCGAGATCCACCTGCTCGCAATACAGTCGGCCGTCGTCGAAGTGAAAGTGGTCCATGGGATGTTGCTCGCGGCGTGGGTTCAGTCAGGGCGGGCGATGATAGCGGCAACGCCCCCGCCATGAAAGGGCAGAACGGGCCGTCCCGGACAACGGATGCATGACATTGCCGCCCCCCTCTTATGCTTCCGGGCGGGTTGGGTGGCATGGTCAGCGGGCTATCTCACTTCCGGGGGCAGCCCGATGGCCATGCGAGTCCCAAGGGGCGCCCGCAGCACCCGGGGCCGCATGGCCATCGACTGCGAGCGGCCGCTGGGCCACCCCGAGGTATTTCTCTTGCCTGCGGATCATGCGTGTACTTCAATCATGGGAGGCCGAGCTTTCGCACTGCCGCCAAAGGCAGGTACAGGTGCCGCTCGTCATCGGCCAGCGCCGTGAACCCGTATTTGAGATAGAACCGTCTGGCGCTGCCATTGATGGCGACGACCTCAACCGCGTGGATGCCGATCTCATCGGCAACTCTTGCGATGCGGGCCAAGGCATCGATCAGCAGGTCTTCGCCGAGTCCACGGCCCTGCATCGACCTGTCAACCGCCAACCGTCCAATGTGCGCGACCGGAACCGGATAACGGGGCAGTCGCTTTTTCAGATGATCGGGCACCAATTCGAACACCACCGATCCGGCCGAGAGGGCGTAGTAGCCGAGAATGCCACCCTCACCGGCCGTGGCCACTGCCACAAAGTGCTGGCTGATCCCGCTCTTCTCGTTCTGGCCGGCAAAGCGGTGCAGGTAGGTGTCAAGTTCCTTCACACCACAGGAAAAAGCGGCACGGTCGTGCCGCTTGTCGAGCTTCTCGATGATCCACGATGGTGGATCAGGCACGGCGCTCCCTGTAGCGGTCGGCCGCGGCCTTCAGCGCCTTGCTGGGCGTGGCGTCAGCCTCGATGAGCTTCAGAAAAGTGTCACGATCGTGCATGGACAGGCGCGTGACCGTGACCTCGTCGATCGTCCGCCGCGCCGCCTCGATCACGTTGGCGATGACAAAATCGGATACCGATTGGCCGTTGATCGTGGCAGCCTGCTCGACCATCCGCTTGTGCTCCTGGCTGAGCCGAAAGTCAAGCCGGGCGTCCCGTGTGGTTGAATGCGGCGAAGTCATGGGTGGATCTCCTGCGACCCATTTGTACGGCCAACTGCCGTACAAACCCTAGCGCGGGCTCCCCTTCAAAGCAAGGCCTCCCAGTGCCCCCACCTCCACGCAGGGCGCATGAAACTTGGCGCGGGGGCCTTTGCATCCAGAGAAGGCTGGGTGGCATGGTCAGCGGCTGTCTCACTTCCGGGGGCAGCCCGCTGACCATGCCACCCCCGAGGTTGCCAGCCGCGGCGCGTGCCATGCCCCCCTCGCCGTCCACGAATCAGCGGGGCGGTTGCGAGAACGGCCGCGTGATCGGGATCTGATCCGTCCACACCGCGAGCCGTCGCCCGAGATGCCGATAAGCGTAAGCCATTTCAAGAAAAACTCTTTGCGATAATCCCTCCTTCTGTCCCGGCGGGGTGCAGCGACGTTGCGATCATCGCCCCCACGGCCGCACGCGCGGGTCCTTCCCGGCACAGTGAAGGCGTGCGTATTCGATGTAGCGCGGCGGGATGTCGAGCAGGTATTGCTTCTCACGGTCGGTCAGCGGCCGCGCGATCCGTGCCGGGATGCCCATGGCCACCATGCCCTCGGGCACCACCATCCCCTCAGGCAGCAGCGCCCCCGCGGCGACAATGCTGCCCGGTTCCACCCGTGTGCCCCCAAGCAGCCGGGCGCCCATGCCGATCATCGCCCCGTCGCCGACGAACACCCCATGCACGATCGCGCCGTGACCGATGGTGACCGCAGCGCCGATGGTGTTGGCCCTTCCCGCATCGCAGTGAATCACGGCCTGATCCTGCACGTTGCTCCCCGCCCCCACAGTCACAGGCGCCACATCACCGCGGATCACCGCCCCATACCAGAGATTGACATCAAACCCGAGATCGACCTCACCCACCACCCGTGCGGTGTCGGCAAGATACACACCGTGTACTTTCTGCATGCTCATGGGCGGAATTATCACCGCCGGCGAGAGAAATGTCGATACGCCCGGGCGCTCATCTCCTGCTCATCATCGTCCCCTCCGCCCACCTTCTCGCCACCTATAATCGCCAACATTCGCGCAGTCGCTCGCCGACCTTGGTCCACAGCGCTGAATCTGAGGCCCAACATACAGGAACCAGACAATGAAGATTCTCTTTCTCTGCACTGGTAACTCCTGCCGCAGTCAAATGGCCGAAGGGTGGGCACGGCATCTGAAGGGCGATGACATCGAGCCGTACTCCGCCGGCATCGAAAAGCACGGGCTCAACCCCCGTGCCGTACAGGTGATGCATGAAGCGGGCGTGGATATCAGCGGCCATGAAAGCAAGACGCTCGATGACCTCGGTGATATCGCCTTTGATTATGTGATCACCGTCTGCGGCCATGCCCACGAGACCTGCCCGCGGTTTCCGGGCGATGCGAGGGTGATTCACGCCGGCTTCGATGACCCGCCAAAGCTCGCCGCGGGTGAGACCGATACCGAACGCGCGCTCGATCACTATCGCCGCGTCCGCAATGAAATCGCCGAATACGTCCGCGGCCTGCCCGACACGCTGCCTGAGCGGAACACGGCGTGAGGCGGGCATGATCTGGTGGCCGGGTTTGTGCGCGGCTCACACGCCGCAGGCACCGGTCTGATCAGATCAGCATCAGTGCCGGGTGTTCGAGCAGGTTCTTGAGCGTGCGCAGAAACTCGGCGCCGGCAGCACCATCCACCACGCGGTGATCGCAACTCAGCGTGGCGCTCATCTCGTGGCCAATGGTGAGCTGGTCATCGCGCACCACCGGCTTCTTCAGCGCCGCCCCCACGGCGAGGATCGCGGCGTTGGGCGGGTTGATGATGGCATTGAACTGATCCACACCGAACATGCCGAGGTTGCTGAGCGTGAAGGTCGAATCGGCCATCTCATCGAGGCTGAGGCCCTGATCACGTGCCTTCTCGGCGAGCTTGCGCGTCTGCTCACCGATCGCACGGACCGAGAGGTTCTGCACATCCCGGATCACCGGGACGACAAGACCGCCACCCTTCTCTTCCGGCAGCGCCACGGCCACACCGATGTTGACCGTGCCGTGCTGCTCGATGACATCGCCGCCCCAACTGCTGTTGACCACCGGATGCTGCACGAGCGCGTGGGCACAGGCGCGGACGATGAAGTCGTTGACCGAGAGCTTGACCCCCTGCTCGCTGAGCTGTTCGTTGAGCGTCTTGCGAAGCTCGAGCAGCGGGTCCATGTTGACCTGCATGCTGACCTGAAAATGCGGGATGGTGGTCTTGGATTCGACCAGCCGCTTGGCAATGGTCTTGCGCATGTTCGTGAGCGTGACCTTGCGGCTCTCAAGCCCGCCGGCCGGCGCCGCTGGTGCCGGGGCGCCGGCGGTCTCAGTCGCCGGGGCTTTCTCCACCGCGGCGAGCACATCGCGCTTGATGATCCGCCCGTCGGGGCCGCTGCCCTCGATCCGGTTGAGATCAAGTCCTTTCTCTTCGGCGATCCGGCGGGCCACGGGGCTGACCCGGATGCGACCGCGGTCCGGCTTGGCCTCAGCCGACTCGGTCGTCGCGGCGGGCTCCGACTGCTCTTGCCTGGCCGACTGCTTCGACGCCTTTTCAGTTGCGCCCTGCGCCTCCTGCGATTCGGCCTGATCTTCCGACTCAGCTTCCGCCTCTTTCTCGTCGTCGGCAGGTTCGGCCGGTTTCCCGCCATTGCCATCATCCGCGGCGGCGGCATCGTCCTCGCTCTCCCCCTCTTCGGCGAGGATGAGAATAACCGACCCCACGGGGGTGGTCTGGCCCTCCTCGACGGCGAGGC
>PUNN01000111.1 GCA_003552605.1 Phycisphaeraceae bacterium | reverse complement strand
GGTCACGGGCAGATGAGTGCCGGCGAGCTCGAGAAGGTCATGCTGCGCTTCATGCGACGTAAGGTCGACATCCTTGTCAGCACGACAATCATCGAATCGGGCATCGACATTCCCACTGCCAACACGATGATCATCAACGATGCTGACCGCTTCGGCCTTGCCGACCTGCACCAACTCCGGGGCCGGGTGGGCCGTTACAAGCATCGCGCCTACTGCTACCTGCTGCTGCCGGTGGATCGGCCGGTGACCGACACCGCCCGACGGCGGCTGAAGGCGATCGAGCAGTACGCCATGCTCGGGGCGGGCTTCAAGATCGCCATGCGCGACCTCGAGATCCGCGGTGCCGGCAACCTGCTCGGCCGCGAGCAGAGCGGTCACATCGCGGCGGTGGGTTACCAGATGTACTGCACGCTGCTCGAGCAGGAGGCCAAACGGCTTCGACAGGACACCACACCCGAACCGGGCCGCACGCATCTCGAGTTGCCGGTGGGCGGTCGGATCGAGTCTTCCCACATCCCCAACGAGCGCTACCGGATGGAAGCTTATCGCCAGCTCAGCCGGGCGATGACGTTCGAAGCCTACGATGCGGTCGTTTCCAGTTTCCGGCAGGCTTACGGTGAGCCGCCGTCGCAGATGCAGATGCTGCTTGACCTGACCGAAATCCGCATCGCGGCGGGGCAACTCGGTATCGACAGTCTCAAGCTTGACGGCCCGGACCTGATCTTCAAGACCCCGCAGCCGCGCCAGCTTGAAACGCTGCTGGCCGAGGCACCGGGCCGGGCGAGCCTCATCGATGCGCACACGGTCTACTGGCGGCCGCCGTCAAACTATCTCGATCCGCCGAAAACCCTGCTCGCGGTGCTGCGCAAACTGCTCGTTCGGCCGCTCCGCGAATCACCGCCGCCGGTGCAGGAACCAGCCGCAGCCTCCCGCACGTCATAGCCTGCGAGGCTTCGAGCAACATACGACCGGGGGGCCCGGGTCGAGGGTCATTTCCCGGGTTGGGAGTCGATTGCCCGCTCCGTAACACACGATGGAATCGTCCGGTGTACCGCCACGCGGCATATAGCCCCCCTGCATGGCACGGCTCCAGCGCGGGCACGCGCAGGTCCGCCAAGTCAGCCGGCTTTGCACCGGCATGATTCCGATGCGGCCGCCACAGCGGCGGGCCCTATCGGTATCGGCCGGCCTCGGCGTGGGTGGTCACACGAACCACGTTGCGGGCGTGATAGCCCTTGTCGCCCTCGACGAGTTCGTAGCTGACCGTCTCACCGTCGCGCAGTGCTCGGAATCCCTCGCCCTGGATCTGCGAGAAATGGACGAACACATCGTGACCGCCCGGTCCCTCGATGAAGCCGTAGCCTTTCTTCGAGTCGAACCACTTGACCTGACCTTGCTGTACCATGAGAAGGCCTCCTGACAGTTGGCAGGCGTCACCTCGGCGCCCACCTGCGAGTTGCCGCGAGTCGAAGAAATGGCGCGCATCCGTTGCACACCTGACCGCGCGCGAAATCGCACCCGGGCGAACCGCATCGCAGCCGAATTTCAAGGCCGATTCACTTGTCCTGTTACGCGTGGCTGACTCGCCGCGTGATCGCACTGCTGATTCAACAAGCCGATCCGATTGTCTCCACCCCCGGAAACGCCCGGAAGCACCCCGAAAACCCCCGAAACTGCCACCAGAACGCCCGCAACATCCACCGGGATACCCCGGTCAGCCCCGCACCACGGTGCCGACCGGATGAATTGTGGACCGCCCCGGCCGTTTCATCCGCCCTGTTCACCGCAACGCGGCAGGGGAGTTTTACTTTCTCCATTTTACCCGATCATGGCCGAATAACAAAGCGTTGCGCAGCGCGCGGTCAAGTTTTTTTCGATTTTTTCCTCTCGCGCCGTTGCCCGGGCCAGCAGGCCGAGCGGCCTGATCGGCGGCGTGAGCGCAACAGCACGGCCGGTGCCGGGAGGCCCAACCGGCAGCGCCTTCAACCCCGTGTCGCCGCGGCCGTGACAGCCGGCTTGTCGTTCGCGAGCCGGTCGGCGAGGAATTTGCGCGCGGCCACGGGAAACATCATCAACAGCAACAGGTCACTGTCGCCGCGAACGAGGTGCCCATGCTCGCGCAGCATCGCATCGAGATCGACCGGCGGCACATAAGTGGCCGGGCGGCGCATCAGCGGTGGCTGCCCGCGCGAGACCTTCTTGAGCACCTCCGCGTCAGGCGGGGCCGGCAACCGACCGTAGCGACCCATGAGCAGGTCACGGAACGGTTCCGTCACCATCGCGTACGCCTCGCCCTGGAGGACGTTGAACGCCGCCTGCGTCCCGACGATCTGACTCGTCGGCGTTACCAGTGGCACATAGCCCGCCGCCGCGCGAACCCTCGGGATTTCCTGGAGGATGCGGGGCATCTTGTCGAGCTGGTTCTGCTCCTTGAGCTGGTGGTGCAGGTTCGAGATCATCCCGCCGGGCACCTGGGCATCGAGCTGCGAGCGATCGACCTGCGGATAACCCATGGCCACCATGATCTCATCCTCGATGATCGCGATCGCCCCTTCGATGCTCGATCGGTCAGGTTTCTGCAACAGCGCGGCGGCTTTCGCGATGCGCTTACGCATGTCGCGGTCCGGCTCCAGCGGCCAGGGGCCGCCAGAGTGACCGGGGTCGGCGTCCACGTGAGCCAGTTCCGCGCGGATGGCGCGAAGCTCAGCATCAATCCGTGGCGCCAGCGACAGATCGACATCGACATCAACACCCAGTTCCCGGGCGAAGTAGCCGATCAGCTCCGCCGGCGGCTGGGCGGTCGCCCCGGCCATCGGGCCGTAGCCGACATCGAGCAGGTCCACCCCGAGGATCATGCCGACCACGTAAGTGGCAACCGCCAGGCCGTTGGTACAGTGTGAGTGCAGCGTCAGCACCACACCGGGATGCTCGCGCTGAAGGGCCTCGATCAGGTCGTAGGCCGTGGCGGGATCGAGCAGGCCGGCCATGTCCTTGATCGCCAGCGAATCGGCACCGTGGTCGATCGCGCGGTGGGCGAAGCCGATGAAATGCTCCACATCGTGGACCGGCGAGGTGGTATAGGAAATGGCAGCCTCGGCATGGCCATTGAATGTCTTGGTGGCCATGATGGCGGTGATGAGGGTGCGGTCATCGTTGAGCGCATCGAAAATGCGGATGCGGTCGGTACCGGTGCGCACGGCATGTTTGAGAAACCCACAGACGACCGCATCATGACAGGGCACGTAGCCGAAGAGGTTCTGCCCGCGGCACAACGATCGGATGCTCACCCCGCCACGCGCCGGATCTCCCAGGGCTTCGCGAAACGTGGCCAGTCGCTCGAACGGATCCTCAATGGTGAACCGAAGCGCTGCATCGAGCGTGGCACCGCCCCATAGCTCGAGGATGCGATAGCCGCTGTCGCGCAGCAACGGCAACACCCGCATGCACTGCGCGGTGCTCATCCGGGTCGCCAGCAGCGACTGATGCCCATCCCGCAACGAGCAGTCAACCAGGCCCACCTTTCCAACGGTCATCGGTCATGATCTCCAGGCGCTTCAACCGCCCATGCCACGCCCCTTCGAACGCATCGGGCACGGCATCGGCTTAATCGTAGCGGATGCAGCCGGACAGGCAGGCTACCCGCTGTCCATCGCGCGGCCGCCCCGGCTCCTCCCTGCAACCCACCGGCAACCCGAATTCCAGCGGAAGAAATCCGCCCGGCACAAAGCCAAGCCCCCCCCGGGCCGTGCATTGTTCGGGATATTGTTCCGCAAATGCACCTTTCGTTCGCCCCGGGCCAGAAGGGCCCTTGTGCATCCCTTTCGAGTGGCGGGTAGCGCCCGGGGCTGATCGCAGCCGCGCGTTTCACAGAGGGGCATCCATCGTGGTACAACAGCATCATGAACATGCAAGAGACAGAAACACTCATCATCGGTGCCGGGCCGATCGGGCTGGAACTCGCCGCGGCGCTCAAGTCGCGCGGGGCGGATTACATCCAGATCGATGCCGGCCAGATCGGCCAGACCATCTGGTGGTACCCGCGCCAGGTCCGGTTCTTCTCTTCGCCCGATCGCATCGCCATCGCCGGTGTGCCGATTCAGACGGTCGATCAATCGAAGGCCTCGCGTGAAGAATACCTCGCCTACCTCCGCACCGTGGTCGAGCATTACGACCTTGAAGTGCGCTCCTTCGAGCGTGCCATCGGCATCGACCGGCAGGATGATGGCCGGCTCGTGGTGCTGACCCGCCGCGGGGAGCACGACCGGCAGTACATCGCACGGCACATGGTGCTCGCGGTCGGCGACATGCATCGGCCGCGCATGCTTCATATCCCCGGTGAAGACCTCGAGCATGTCAGCCACTACTTCGACGATCCGCACCTGTACTTCCGGCGCCGGCTGCTGATCGTCGGCGGCCGCAACTCCGCGGTCGAGGCAGCCATCCGCTGCCACCGGGTCGGGGCCCATGTCACGCTCAGCCATCGCCGTGAAGCATTCGACAGCAAGGCGATCAAGTACTGGCTGCTGCCCGAGATCGAAATGCTTGCCAAAACGGGACAGGTTCGCCTGCTGCCGTCCACGGTGCCCACGCGCATCACCTCGAGCCAGGTCACGCTTAAACACCTCGATGACCCTTCCGGCCGCACCAGCGATATCGAAGCCGAGGCCGTACTGCTGCTGACCGGTTACGTGATGGACACGACACTGTTCGAGATGGCCGGTGTCGAGCTCGAGGGTGAAAACCGCATGCCGAAGCATGATGTGGCGACCATGCAGACCAACGTCCCTGGCGTCTATGTCGCCGGCACCGCGGTCGGCGGCACGCAGCAGCCGTTCAAGCTGTTCATCGAGAACTGCCATATCCACGTTGACCGCATCACGCGCGCCCTGACCGGCCATCCCCCACCCTTCGATGCGACCAACCGCACCACCGCCGAGTACTCCCGCCGCATCGAGCAGATGCCGGAGAGTTGATTTCCGGGGAACAAGGGCGCACAAAAGCCACCGGCGCGGTTCCTTGTTGAAGCAGGCTCAACGTGAGGACGCCGGACGGCTCGGTAAAACCCCGACCTGTGTGTGATCGGCCTGCAATCCGGAGTCAGCCCATGTGTGCAATCGCACCCACCGAGCAGACCCGTCGAATTGTGCATCTGGACGTGATACGGGGTTTTGCCCTCGGGGGCATCCTCCTGGTGAACTTCGAGTGGTTTTCCCGATCGGTGCTTGGCATGTGGATGCCGCCGGAAGGGGATTCGCACGGACTGGACCGGGGCGTCGACCTGCTCATCGCCTGGCTCGCCACTGACAAGTTCTACCCGCTGTTCGCCATGCTTTTCGGCGCGGGTTTCGCCCTGATGGCCCATCGCGCCCGGCTGGCGGAACGCTCGTTTTTCAACGTCTTTTTCAGGCGCACCCTGGTTCTGGCGCTTTTCGGCATCCTTCACATCGCGCTGGTATGGTCGGGTGACATCCTTCTGATGTACGCGGTGGCTGCCCTGCTGATGATGCTGCTGTTCGGGCGGACCCCGGTGCCACGCCTCTGGAAATGGGGGCTTGCACTGATCTCAATCCCCGTGGTGTTGATATGGATGTTCGCGGGCCTGTACGCACTGGCATCGCTCGATCCGCAGGCGTACCAGGAAATGCGGGAGGGCATCGAACGCGAGCGTATCGTGCTGGAAGCATCGATCGAGCGCGGCGAAGCCATTCATGCGGAGGGGAGCTTCCTTCAGAACGTCGAGCAGCGCCTGCGCGACACCTGGAGCATCGGTGTTTTCGGGCTGTTCATGTGGCTGTCGATGGTGCTCGGGTTCTTCATGATCGGGCGCTGGCTGATTCTCTCGGGCGTACTGAGCGAGATTCATGATCATGTCGGGTGGTTGCGCCGCTGGCGGCTTATCGGCCTTGGCCTTGGCTTGCCGATCGCAGCCGTTGCCACACTGATGATGTTCGCCACGGACTGGATGACGCCCTCGCCCCGACTGGCGGCCGGCTTGACGCTGTTGACCGCGGCGAGCGTTGTGCTGCCGCTGGGCTATCTGGCCACCGTGGCGCTCGCCCATCAGCGGCTGCGTTTTCTTGCACCGGCCGGGCGCATGGCGCTGACCCATTACCTGCTGCAATCCATCATCTGGACGTTCGTCTTTTACGGCTACGGACTGGGCATGTGGCAACAGGTCCCAAGGGTGTGGCATCCCGTGCTCGCAATGGCGTTCTTTGCACTTCAGGTTGCAGCAAGCCACTGGTGGCTCAAGCGGTTCCGCTTCGGCCCGGCGGAATGGCTGTGGCGCAGCCTCGTCTATCGCAAGGCGCAGCCGATGCTGCGGCGGGCGAGCGTCGCGGCGGCGGGG
>PUNN01000330.1 GCA_003552605.1 Phycisphaeraceae bacterium | reverse complement strand
GGCCGGCGCCCGCCGGCCCCGAGCTCGAGCATCGCCCCGTGGCCGTGGTGCGCATCGAAGGGCTTCGCCAGGTGCCTGAGCAGCTTGTGCGAAACACCATCCGGGTCGAGCCGGGCGATCCGTTCGATGCGGACGTGGTCAACGATGACATCGTCCGGCTGACCCACCTCGACCGCTTTGCCCGCATCGATGCACGCGTGCAGCAGCGCCCCGATGGCACGCTCGAACTGACTTACGTGGTCGAGGAGTTGCCGCTGCTGACGGATGTGCAGGTGGTGGGCAACAAGAGCATCGGCGATTCGGACCTGCTCGGCGCCGCCCTGCTCCGCGCGGGCGATGCGGCCAGCCCGTACCTGATCGCCAATGCCGTACAGCGGCTTCAGAGCAAGTATCGCGAGGAAGGCTACCACTTCACCTCGATCGACTACGACCAGCAACTGCTCGAGGAGACGGGCATTCTGCTGTTCCGCGTCCGCGAGGGGCCGCGGGTGCGCATCAGCCGCATCCGCTTCATCGGCAACGAGGTGCTGCACAATGATGAGTTGCACCGCCAGATTGAATCCCGGCGCCACTTTCCCATCATCCCGGGCATCGACTTCCGCCGCGGCGACTTCGATGAGGAACAGATCAACCGCGATGTCGCCGCCATCCGGCAGCTATACGCCGAGCACGGTTATCTTGATGCCCAGGTCGGCCGCCGCATCGAGTTGTCGCCCGATCAGCAGCGTGCGGAGGTGACCTTCGAGATCAGTGAAGGTGAGCAGTTCACCGTCAGTGACATCAGTGTCGAAGGCAACACGATCTTCTCCGACGATCAGCTCATCGAGGCGATGCCCATGCGGCGGCGGGGCATCTATTCGAGCCTCGTCGAAGTTGAAAGCGCCGAGGCGCTCCAGGCGATGTATCAGAAGCTCGGGTTCATCCGCGCCGAGGTCGACATCCAGTTCGTCTATCGCACGGATGAGCCGAAGGTCAATGCGCTGATCCGCGTGGATGAAGGCCGCAGCTACAAGCTCGGCCAGATCCAGGTCCAGGGCAACACGATCACGCAGAACCGGGTGGTGTATCACCAGCTCAGAAACCTGCGGCCGGGCCGCACGTTCGACGGCACGGGGATCGAGAAGACCCGCCGCCAGCTCGAGCAGTCCGGCTTCTTCGCCGAGCCGCGCATCACCGTGGTGGACAATCCCGATGACCCGGAGCACCTCGACCTGATGATCGAGTTGCAGGAGCGCCGTACCGGCAGCTTCCGCATCGGCGCGGGGGTGACCTCGGACCTCGGGGTGGTCGGCTCGGTCGAGGTGACGCAGCGCAACTTCGACATCGCCTCGCCGCCGGAGAGCATCGACGAGTTCATCCGGGGCGAATCGTTCCGCGGGGCGGGCCAGTTCTTCCGCCTGACACTTCAGCCGGGGACGGTGGTGAGCCGATTCCGCGCCGAGTTTGGCGAGCCGAACCTGTTCGAGACCGATTTCGGCCTGCGCACAGCCGGGGGCTGGAGCCAGTGGGACCGCGATGACTACCTCGAGCAGCGCGGCGACTTCACCGCGAGCCTGTCGCATGCCTTCGGCGACGTCTGGTCGGCGACCGGCCGGTTCCGCATCGAGAACGTGGGCGTCCGACGCATCAGTGCCTCGGCCCCGACGGATGTGTTCGATGTCCAGGGCAGCAACCTCATTCTCGGTACGGCCCTTACCCTCGAGCGCAGCACCGTGGATGATCCGCGTGAGCCCGGCTCCGGCAGCCGCAGCTTCCTCGAGGTCGAGCAGGTGGGGCTCGGCGTGGGCGACTTCAACTTCACCAAGCTCTCCGGCGGCTGGACGCACTACTGGACGCTGGACACTGACTACCTTGGCCGCAAGAGCGTGCTTCGAGCACGGACGGAAGCCGGCTACCTCTTCGGCGGCACCGCCCCGCTATTCGAGCGCTTCTACGCCGGTGGCCATCGCAGCTTCCGCGGGTTCGAGTTCCGTGGGGTCGGCCCGCGCGGCATCCGCGCCGATACGGGGCAGCGGTCCACTGAGGCGGTGGGCGGCGACTTCATGTTCCTTGCCGGCCTGGAATATTCCTTCCCCGTGGCCGAGGAATTTCTCCGCGGCGTGCTGTTTGTCGACTCGGGTACGGTGCAGCAGGACATCGGCCTGGATAAGTACCGTGTGGCAGCCGGGTTCGGGTTCCGCGTCCGCGTCCCCATGCTCGATGCCCCCGTCGCCATCGACTTCGGCGTCCCGCTGAGAAAGGAAGATGGCGACCAGACGCAACTGGTCAGCTTCGACCTCGACCTGCCATTCTGACAGTAAATTCCGTCGCGGGAATTGCCTTTGCCCGCCCTGCGTGATAGAACCACCAGATAAAGTGAGTGCCCCGAGACCCGGCCCCGCAACCGCCGGGAGGAAACCAACCCCAGCAGGCCCTGTGCCGGCGGAGCGGTGATGAACCGCCGCACCGCGAGCTCACCCGCCTCAGCAGCGTTTGAAGGAGCCGGTATAAATGAACAACCCCCGACTCATGACCGTGGCCATCCTCGCCAGCGCCATCGTCATCGGCGGCATGGTCTCCGCCCAGGCCAATCCCGACAACGCCGACAACGGCGGGGTGGCCGTGGTCGACCTCAACCAGATTCTCAACGAGGCCGATGAGCGCGAAGCCATCGCCGCGCGGATGAACGAGTTGCAGGCCGATGCCCGGACCAAGCTGCAGGAAAAGCAGCGCGAGCTTCAACGCATCAACGATGACCTCCGCGTGATCAACCCGGATGACCCCGAGTACGAAGACCTGACCAATCGGCGTCTGCGACTCCAGATCGAGTTGCAGCACGTGCAGCAGTTCGAGGAGCGAAAGCTCAATGCCGAACTGCTTCGCCAGTACGAGCGGCTCTACCGGCGCACCACGCAGGTCGCCGGCGAGATCGCCCAGGAGCAGGGGTACAGGATCGTGCTGTTGAAGGATGCAGAGCAGCGCCTGCCGCACAACATCGACCGTCAGCAGTTCTTCGAACTGCTCGGCCGGCGCAAGGTGCTCTGGTCCTCGGGCGACATTGACCTGACCGCTTCGGTTCTGCAACGGCTCAATCAGTAACGCCCCGGTCCACCGGGCCTCGCATGCCGGGCCACTCGGCCGGCGGCATCGGTGGCCCCTGGCCGTGCCCTCCGCTGCGTGCTCCGCGGCGATGGCGAATCAACGCGCGACTCCCTGATCCATCCACCATGGCATATACCGCACAGCAAATCTGCGAACACGTCGGCGGCGAACTGTCCGGCCCCGGCCAACTCGTCGTCGAGGGCATTGAAGCACCCCAGCGTGCCGCCTCGAACCAGGCCTGTTACATCGGCGAGCAGTCGCTCGTGCCCGAATGGGAATCCTCACGCGCCGGCGTGGCCCTCGTGGACAAGGGTATCACGATCGAGGATGACCCTAACCGGGCAATCATCCGCACCGCGGATGGCGACATGGCCTTCATCCGTCTGCTCGAGATGTTCGCCCCGCCGCCGCCGGCGATAGAACCCGGGGTCCACCCCACCGCCGTGATCGACCCGAGTGCCTCCATCGGCGAAGGCGTGCGCATCGGCGCCGGCTGCTATGTCGGCCCGCATGTCACGATCGGTGAGCGCACCGTGCTGCATGCACGGGTCACGATCTACCAGGACAGCGAGATCGGCGCTGACAGCGAGTGCTATCCGGGCGTGGTGATCCGGGAGCGATGTCGCCTCGGCCATCACGTGCGCCTGCATCCGAACGTGGTCATCGGCGCCGATGGCTTCGGATTCCGGCCGGCCCGTGATGGCAAGGGGTTTGATGGCACCGGTGTGCTCAAGGTGCCGCAGATCGGCCAGGTCGTCATCGGCAACCATGTCGAGCTCGGCGCCGGCACCTGCGTGGACCGCGGCACCTTCAGCGATACGGTGGTCGGTGACGGCACCAAGATCGACAACCTCTGCCAGATCGGGCATAACTGCCGGATCGGCCGAAGCGTGATCATGGCCGGACAGGTGGGGCTTGCCGGAAGTGTCTCGATCGGGGATGGGTCGATGATCGGCGGGCAGGTCGGCGTGAAGGACCACATCCGCATCGGCGCGAAGGTCAAGCTCGCCGCGTGCTCGGCGGTGATGAACGACATCCCCGATGGTGCCACTTGGGGCGGGTATCCGGCACGCGACTGGAAGGAGGCGGTGCAGGGCGTGCTGCTTCTGCGTAAGATGGAGATGGAACAGGGCAAGGGCCGCAAGGAGCGTAAGGCCAGAGGGGCCACCTCGTCATGAGCGAGGGCTCCCCGCAGGCAAGGCGCTCGGCGAGCGCAGCGTGGCGGGGCGTGTGGCGAAACCGCCATGACCCACCACGGCCTGCACGGCCACACCATGCGGCACCGGCAACACCGGCCGGCCCCGGTCATTCGTTCGGCGGCTAGGTCGGAGCGTGGCTGCGCGTGGGACGGCGCGGCGACATGTGCAGGCGGAGCGTCTGAAACTGATCATGGATGCGCCTCAGCAAACCATTGCCAATCCTGTGAGCCTCGAGGGCCTCGGCCTCTTCGCAGGCGATCCGGTCGAGGTCACCTTCAAGCCCGCGCCGGCCAATCATGGCGTGGTGTTCGTCCGCACCGACCACGGCAACACCCACATCCCCGCCCACGTCAGCAATGTCGTCAAGCGTGCCCGCCGCACCAGCCTCCAGGTCGGGGATGTGGTCATCGACACCTGCGAGCACTGTCTCTCGGCGGTGGCCGCGATGGGCATCGACAACCTGTTGATCGAGGTCAACGGCCCGGAACTGCCGGGTCTCGATGGCTCTGCCAAGCCGTTTCTCGACGCCTTGCAGGAGGCGGGGGTGGTGCCACTGGAGGAGCCCCGGCGCGTATTCACCATCGAGAAACCGGTGATGATCCGGCACGATGGGGCCATGATCGCCGCCCTGCCGGCCGATGGCCCGACGATGGAGGTGGTCTACGACCTTGACTATGGCGGATGTGCCTCGATCGGGCGGCAGTTGCGCAACTTCGACATGTCCAACGGCAACTATGCCCACGACATCGCCCCCGCGCGGACGTTCCTGCTTGAAGAGGAAGCCCGCCAGGCCCAGGCGGCCGGGATCGGGCGGCACCTGACCGAGAAGGACATCCTCGTGGTCGGCCCCACCGGCCCGCTCGGGGATAACGCCTTCCGTTTTCCCGATGAACCGGTCCGGCACAAGATCGTCGATGTCATCGGCGACCTCTACCTGCTCGGGGCACCCATCCGCGGGCGCATCGTCGCCTACAAGTCCGGCCATGCACTGAATCACGCCCTCGTGCGGGCCCTGCTCGATCAGTACCGCCACCAGCAGCGCCAAGAGGCCCTTTCCGGCAACGTGATGGACATCAAGGGGCTGATGCGGATGCTGCCGCATCGCTACCCGATGCTGCTTGTCGACCGCGTGGTCGAGATCGACGGTGCCCGGCGGGCGGTGGGGATCAAGAACGTCTCGATCAACGAGCCGTTCTTCACCGGCCACTACCCCGGCTCACCCATCATGCCGGGGGTGCTGATTGTTGAAGCGATGGCGCAGCTCTCCGGTGTGGTGATTGCCCAGACGCTCGAGCACAAGGGCAAGCTCGCGGTGCTGCTGTCGCTCGACCGTGTGAAGTTGCGCAAACCCGTGACCCCTGGGGACCAACTCGTGCTCGAAGCCGAGGTGGTCCGCATCCGGCCACGCATCGCTCACACCCGGTGCCGTGCCTACGTCGGCGAGGAGTTGGCCGCGGAGGCGGAAGTCAAGTTCATGCTGGTCGACGATGACGACCAGGCCTAGGGGCTGCCGATGAACCGGCTGCAACCCAGATCGCTTCGCCCGCCCTCATTTTTTCGCCGTGGCACCCCCCGGCGTGAAATGTCGGCCGCCGTTGTCCGTTATGCTGACACAGCCCCGTGCGGGCGGGAGGGCCCAGTAATGGCTCAGGTGCATCCCCATGCCGTGGTCGATCCGGCCGCCGAACTTGCCGAAGATGTCGTCGTCGGCCCGTTCTGTTATGTCGGGCCCCGTGTGCGAATCGGCCCCGGCTGCCACCTGATCAGCCATGTGGCCATCTTCGGCCCCACCGTCCTCGGCGAGCACAACACCCTCTGGCCGCAGGTCGTCCTCGGCGGCGACCCGCAGGACCTCAAGTACCGCGGCGAGCCGTCGGAACTGATCATCGGCGACCGCAACGAGTTGCGCGAGGGCGTCTCCGTCCACCGGGGCACGCTCTGCGGCGGGGGTGTGACCCGGATCGGCAACGACAACCTGTTCATGAGCGGGATGCATATCGCCCACGACTGCCAGATTGGCAGTCATGTCGTCATCGCCAACGCCACGCAGCTTGCCGGGCATGTCCGCATCCACGACCACGCGGCCATCGGCGGG
>PUNN01000440.1 GCA_003552605.1 Phycisphaeraceae bacterium | reverse complement strand
TAGGAGTCCGGGCAGTGTCTCAGTCCCGATGCGGCGGGTCGTGCTCTCACACCCGCTAGCCGTCTGAGGCTTGGTGAGCCGTTACCTCACCAACAACCTGATAGCACGTTCCCCGATCCCAAGGCAGCAAGCCTTTGCCGGACACGCCATGTGGCACGTCCGGATTATCAGGTATTACCCCGGGTTTCCCCGAGCTATCCCCGACCTTGGGGCACGTTAGAAACGCATTACTCGCCCTTACGCCACTCTACTCCCACCCGAAGGTGGTTTCGCGTTCGACTTGCATGTTTTAGCCATGCCGCCAGCGTTCAATCTGAGCCAGGATCAAACTCTTCAATTCATATCGTTGCCACGCTCCCGCAGGAGCGCTTGGGCATCGAAGAATCAAGGTCTGACCTGTTCACCCGGCCACCCTGTGAAAAGTGACCGGGCCGGTCACGGTCCATCCCGCAGCCGCCCAAAGGCCGCCACGACATGAACCGCCCCGCCGGCCGGCTAAAGCCGGCGGGTCAGGCTCAATATCCTCATTCACTGATAAGCATCTCTGCTTTCAGAGGCGTCACGAAGGATGCTGAGCCACCCCCGGCCGGCCTGAGCCGACCCGGGGCAGATCTTGACCCCGCAGACACCGGGCCACGACGCAGCCCGGCCGCGGAGACACATCCTCGCGGCGTTCCCAACTGTTCACTTGTCAAAGATCAAACCCGCACTCGTGCGGCCCCGCCTCTGCCGAAGCGGGACGGGAAGTATAACCATTCCGTGAAGCGTGTCAAGCGGCCCGGCGAGACTGTGGAAACTTTTCCACACCACGCCGACGGCCAGCCTCACGGGAGCACCCCGCTCAGTGCCGGAACCCTTATTAAAGCAGCCCAACGGCCCACAGTCAAGCCCGCCCGAGCACAGGGCGAACGCATGTAGCTCGGGTGACATGGTCAGCAGCCGTCTTTCCGGGGGTGTCCACAGCCGATGGCCATGCGGCCCCGGGGGTTCCGGGGGTCCGGGGGTCCGGGGGTCCCGAGCGCCTCGGGGGCTCGCATGGCCATAGGGCTGCCCCCGGAAATGAGACAGCCCGCTGACCATGCCACCCCTTGCCTACCCGCGGGGCATGTCATGCACCCCCGGATCGATCGGGGGAATTGGCGCCGGTCGGCGCCGCTTGCATGCCCCGCAGGGCAGCGCCGCCGCAGCCTTCTGTGGCGTCGGCCGGGGTTTGGTTACAATGCGCCCATGCGGCGCCCGTCACCGGTCGGTACGGGGGCGGATGGGTATCGCGAACGCATGACCAAGGGGATTGTCATGAGCAGTGAGCCATTACGGCCGATGCGGGTCACGGAGATTCTCGACCGCACCTTCTCGTTCTACCGCACACACCTCGTGCCAATGCTGACGGTGGGGTTGATGGTCTACCTGCCGGCGGCGGCCATCACAGTCATCCTCGCGTACCTGCTCGGCCTGGTTGAGGCGGTTGAACAATTCCAGACGGGCGAGTTTGATCCCGCGGCGGACTTTCGCGACACCCTGGGTGCCGTCATCGCCTTATCTGTCATTGGGGCGGTCATCTATTTCGTCATCGTCCAGCCGCTGTCGGTTGGGGCGATGATCCGACTGGTTTCCAGCCGCTACCTCGGCGAGCCGATTTCCGCCGGGCAGGCGATTGTCAAAGCCATCCCGCTCATCCCCGTGCTGTTTCTGATCCAGGTCATCGTGGGGCTCGTGACGATTCTCGGGTTTATTGCACTGATCGTCCCGGGCGTGATCTTTATTGCCTGGTTCGCTGTGGCCATGCAGGCGGCTGTGCTCGAGCGATTGGGGCCGTTGAAGGCAATGGCCCGGTCGCGTGAGCTGATTCGAGGGCACGTGCCCAGGACGCTGGGCTTGCTGCTGCTGGTGATGATTCTGGCGTTGATCATCTCCGGATTCCTCGGGCTGTTGGTTGAAGTCCTTGTGAGGCACATGGTGGCGCGGATGTTTCTCAATGAACTGATCGACGCCGCGGTGCTGCCGTTGACCTTGATCCCGGTCATCCTCCTCTATTACGACCTCCGCGTCCGCAAGGAAGCTTTCGACATCGAGCAGTTGGCCCGGTCACTCGGTGTCGAAGGCGACTGGGGGGCGGATGGCGGCGGTGGTGACATGGGCCACGGGGGGCCGGGGGGCCCGGGCGGGTTCGATGACTATGGCCATGCGGGGCCGCCACCCCCGCCACCCCCACCCCCTCATGCCGGTGGCGGGCCGCGGCAACCGCCGGGGGATGCGCCTTCCGGGGACTTCGATGAGCGCCGCTTCTGATGTGGACCTGCGGCCCACCTGCTCCCGCCGCGCTTCGCCGCGCCATGCCCGGCAGTGCGCTGGTGTTGCTGTGCGTGATGGTCAACGTGGCGGCGGGTGCGTCACCTGAAAATGCGACAGGTCGCGAGGCGGGGCAAGGCGATGATGGCCGGCACGCGGCGTTTGAGCGGGCAGCGCGGCAAGTGCTTGACCGCCCGCAGTTTGAAGAGGTCAGCCTCGAGCCGCAGCCGCCACTGGGCGCAGTCGGCGAGATCGGGCAGTGGATCGCCGATCGTTACTTTGAGGTCATCGAGTGGATTCGCAACCTGCCCGCCTGGGCGCAGGTGCTGGTCATCGGCTGGATGATCCTGACGCTCCTGGCGGTGCTGGCCCACATCATCTACACCCTGCTGACGGCCACGGGGCGGTGGCGGTTCGAGCCCGGCCGCGGCGGCCGTGATGCCGGGCAGATGATCCATGGTGTGGCCGGGGCCGATGCGCTTGAGATCGAGCAGCGTGCCCGTCACCTCGCCGGGCGGCAACGGTGGGCGGATGCGGTGCGGCATCTCTACGTCGCGGCGTTGTTCCGGCTGCACGAGGCGGGCATTGTCCGGCCGCGGCCGTCGATGACCAACGGTGCGTACCTGCGTGCGATCAGCAAGCATGGCCTGCCACATGACCGGTTCATCGCCATGACGCAGCGTTTCGAAGCGGTGGCTTACGGTGGCCGGCCCGCCTCGGTGCAGGAATACGAGCAGATGTTGAAACTCTACGAACGGTGGCGTCATGATACGGCTGGGCATTAACCGCGCCGATATGCTGTTGCTCGTAGCGGTGGCGCTGACCGTGCTGCTGCTGATGCTTCTGTTGTCATGGCTGCTGGAAGCCGACCGCCACGCGCGGCCGAGCCCGTTGCCCTCGACGTACCTGGACAGCGGCATGGGCACGCAGGCGCTGTATCTGACGTTGATTGAACTCGGCCACGAGCCCGCCCGGCTGCCGCGGATGCTGACGGCCCATGATCTCGATGCCTTCGATGGCCTGTTCATGCTGGGCATGGACACCACGCCGACCGACCGCGAATGGGAAGCGCTCGAGCGCTGGGTGCATCGCGGCGGTGTGCTGGTGCTGGTCCCGTTCGCCCCCGAACCGCTCGAGCGCAATCCCCAGGTGCGCTCGGTCGAGCGCGACCCGGAGGCGGACACGCAAGCGTCCAGCGCGGCCAGCGGCATCGACCGACTGGCCCTGCTGACAGGGCAGCGGCTTGATCTTGAACACGATCTTCATGTGCCTGTGCGACTGAGCCTCGATGACCCCTTCCAGGCCGTTTGGGCCGATTCAGAGGGGCCGGTGATGGCCGAGGCGACGGCGGGGCAGGGCCGCGTGGTGCTGCTGAGCCAGCCCTACCCGCTGAGCAACCACGGCCTGGCGCGGGCGGACAACATGCGACTGGGGTCGAACCTGCTCGGCGTGATCGCTGATGCCGGCCGTCGGGAGCAGCCAGTTCGCATCGGCTTCGATGAGTTCCGCCTCGGCCTCGCCGAGCGTCACGTGATGTGGCGTGCGATGCTGGCGCTGCTGCTGGAAGGGCGGTGGGGGCTGGCGATCGCGCAGGTGCTGGTCGTGGCGATGCTGGCGCTGTGGGCCGCCGGCCGCCGCTTCGGCCGTGCCGAGGACGTCACCTCGCCGCCGCAGCGCCGGCAGGGGGCGTTTGCCGAGGCCGCCGGCCGCCTGCTTCGCGATGCCGGCGCGGCGGAGATGGCGATGCAGTCGATCGAACGTGATGGTCGACAGCGCATCTGTCAACGGCTGCGACTGCCGGCCACGGCAGATGATGAGCAGATTACCGAAGCGCTCGACCGCCAGCGGGCGAGGCCGGACCTTGCCCGGCTGTGGGCAACGGCCGGGCAAGGTGAAACCACCGCCGCGCGGCTGCTCGAGCGCACCCGCGCGATCTCGAAAGTTCTGGAGGCATTGGATGATCAACCTCGATGAAGCAGGCGCCCTGATCGGCAGGATCGCCGATCAGCTCAAACATGTGGTCCTCGGCCAGGAGGCCGCGGTGGAACACTGCGCTGTGGCCGTGCTTGCCGGTGGGCATGTGCTGCTCGAAGGCCCGCCGGGCACGGCCAAGACGTTGCTCGTGCGGGCACTCGCCGCCGCGGTCTCGGGCCGGTTCGGCAGGGTGCAGTTCACCCCCGACCTGATGCCGTCGGACCTGCTCGGCGTGAACGTTTACCGGATGGAGCGCGAGGCGTTCGAGTTCAAGCCCGGCCCGGTCTTCTGTGATCTGCTGCTTGCCGATGAGATCAACCGGGCACCGGCCAAGACGCAGTCGGCCCTGCTCGAGGCCATGCAGGAGCGGCAGGTGTCGATCGATGGCCAGGTGCATCCGCTCGGCGATGGCTTCAGCGTCTTCGCCACGCAGAACCCGATCGAGTATGAAGGCACCTACCCACTGCCCGAGGCCCAGCTCGACCGGTTCATGTTCAAGGTCATCATCGACTACCCCGCCCACGAGCAGGAAGATGGCATCCTCGCCCGCTACCAGGAAGGCTTCAACGCCGGCCGCACCGACACCTACGGCATCGAGCCCGTGGGCGAAATCGCCACCCTGGTCGAAGCGCGGCGGGTGATCGCCGGGCAGATGCAGGTGGCGCCCGCGGTGCGGCACTACATCACCTCGATCGTGCGGGGCACGCGGCGGCTGCCGGCGCTGACCCTCGGCGCCAGCCCGCGGGCCTCGGTATTGCTGCTCGAGGCGGCGCGGGTGCAGGCGGCGCTGCGCGGCCGTGATTTCGTCACGCCCGATGATGTGCAGGCGATGGCCACCCCCGCGCTGCGGCACCGCGTGATCATGAGCCCCGAAGCCGAAATCGAAGGCGTCACCGTAGACCGTGTCATTGCGCAGGTGATCGACAGGGTCGAGGTGCCAAGGCTGTAACGCTGATGCGCGCCCGATTGTGGCAAGCCGCCTGTGTGCCCGGCAAGTCCCGGTGACGCCTCATGGGCGCGTGTCAATGATGATTCGGGTGATTGTGCCCGATCACGAGTGAATGAACGGATGCTGATCCTCCCCACCGCCCGCCTGCTCCTGTTGCTGCTGCTGCCGGCAGTTGCCGCGGCGTTGTTGCCGGGGCAGATCGCTTGGCTGGCGCTGCTTGCCGGCAATGCGGTGCTGATCGGCCTCGCGGCACTGGATGTGAGATTGTCGGCCCAACGGGATGATCTGACCATCGAGCCGCCCCGGCCCGGGCAGTTGTCGCTCGGGGAGGCCAACACGGTGCATTGGCACATCAGCAGCCGCTGGCGCGGCCGGCTGCGCATTCAGCTTCGCCGCGATGTGGATGAGGGCATCACCGCCGAGCCTGACCTGCTGTCGGCAATCGTGCCCCCGGCCGGGCACGCCGACTTGCCGCAGCGGCTGCGGCCGGCACGGCGGGGCCGGTTCCACCTCGGCACGATCCACGTGCGCTATCACACCGCGCTTGGCCTGTGCATCCGGCAGTTCCGCATCGAGCAGCCCCATGCGGTGAAGGTTTTTCCGAGCGTGACGAACCTGCGTCGATATGACCTTGCCGTCCGGCAGCACCGCCGTACGGAGCTTGGGCAGGTGCAGCAGCGCCAGCGCGGGCAGGGCCGCATCTTCGAGAGCCTGCGCGAATACGTTACGGGCGATGAGCCCGGCGACATCGCATGGAAGGCAACCGCGCGGCGACGGCGGTTGATGGTGCGCAATTACGAGGTCGACCGCGGGCAGCACATCGTCATCCTGCTCGACTGCGGCCGGCTCATGCTGCCGCGGGTGGATGAGCTCTCCCGGCTCGATTACGCGATCAATGCTTCGCTGCTTCTGACCTACGCGGCGATGAAGCAGGGCGATGCGATCGGGATGCTCGCTTTCCACAACGAGGTCAGGCGTTACCTGCCGCCCCGTCGCGGCCGCGCGGCCCTGTCACGGATGAACGAAGCGCTCTACACGCTTGAGCCGGAGCCGATCGAGTCCGACTACGATGGCGCCTGCCGCTATCTCGGCCTGCGGCACCGCAAGCGGTCGCTGATCGTCTGCTTCACCGATGTGATCGACCGCGATGTCTCGGCCGACCTGCTCGGCCACCTCGCCCGCTT
>PUNN01000170.1 GCA_003552605.1 Phycisphaeraceae bacterium | reverse complement strand
GCTCACCCCGGACCACCTCCCCCACGCCACCCCCGCAAGCGCGGTCAACCCCGCCCACCGTTACCCCATCCCCGGCAAGGGCCGCCCCCGGCGCCCCGATCAACGCCACCACCACAACCGCGCACCATCGCTGCAACTCTCTTTTCACAAGCATGTTACGTCTCCCTGTCTTCCCGGGGTCGCCTTGGTTCCGTGATCGGCGCCTGCTCGCCGCGCCCGGGAGCATCCGCGGCGGGCAGTACAGCCAATTTTCCCTGCACCTCAATTGTGCCCCACGAAGTGCCCCGCGACCAGTGATGTCAATACTTTCTCACCGATCCTGCCTCCGCCATGCCTCCGCTCCCCGACCTCCGGGCGCCCCTGCGGCCAGTGCCGCCCCGGCCGGAGCAGGTAGTTGGGGCGGATGTTGGCGATGCGCCGAACCGATTTCCGATAGGATGCGTACCGGCCGCGTTGACCGTGTATCATCAAGGGACCCGCAGGGAACCCGCAAGCGGAGAAAGCTCATGAGGCAAACCGACACCGCATCACGCGACCCGGCCGGCCAGCACGCGCCCGCGCCAGCGTCCTTTTCCAGTTCCGATGAGCAGGTCGCTGCGCCGCCGCTCTTCTCGATCATCGTGCCGTGTTACAACGAGGCCGGGGCGATCGAACAGACCGTTGAATCCATGGGCCGTGTCATGCAGGAGCTTGGCCCGTCGGAACTGATCATGGTCAACGATGCCTCGAGCGATGGCACGGGTGACATCCTCGAGCGCGCTGTGGCGGGGCATCCGACCATGCACGTGGTCCACCATCGGATCAACCGGGGTTACGGGGCATCACTGAAAACGGGCATCCGGCAGGCCAAGGGTGAGTGGGTGGCGATCACCGATGCCGATGGAACCTACCCCAATGACCGGCTGCCCGAACTCTTCGACCGCGCCCGCCGCGATGGCATCGACATGCTCGTGGGCGCCCGCACGGGATCGGATGTGACGTATTCGAAGCTTCGCCAGGTTCCCAAGTACTTTCTGCGGGCCTATTGCAACTGGCTGACCAGCGAGCGCATCCCGGACATGAACTCGGGGCTTCGCATCATGCGGCGGGCGGTGGTCAGCCGGTTCCTGCCGCTGCTGCCCGACGGCTTCAGCTTCACCACCACGGTGACGATCGCGATGTTCACCAGTGGCCAGTACGTGGAGTATGAACCCATCAGCTACGCCGAGCGGGTGGGCCAGAGCAAGATCCGCCCGATCCGCGACACGCTCAACTTCCTCCAGCTCATCGTCCGCACCGGCGTCTACTTCGCCCCCCTCCGCGTCTTCCTCCCCGTCGCCGCCGTGCTCGGCCTGGCGTTTCTGGTGAGCCTGGGGATTGATGTTTACATGTGGAACATCACCCAGAGCACCCTCTTGCTCTTGCTTTTTTCACTGAATACGGGCATGTTTGCCCTGCTGGCGGACACGCTCCATAAACGGAGTGCCGGGTGACCGTGAGCGATATAGGGCCGGATATCGCCGACAGTCACGCTGGGCACCGAGCGTACGAAACCCCTCGGAAGTCCCCTGGACGACTATGGCCCACGTTTGTGGCTACCGCGCTCGGCGCAGGCATCATCATCTGGATGCTCACCATTGTCGGGCTGACACCGTTATTCGCTGCCTTCCGAGAGGCGAATTACATCTGGCTCCTGGTAGCCATTGCACTTGGGCTGGCGGCAACCGTTCTTCGGGCCAAGCGATTCGAGTTGTTCTTTCCTCATCACCTTGGATTCCCCCGCATTTACGGGATCTTCGCATTGGCTCGACCTCTGAATGTTATACTCCCTTTCCGTTCAGGTGAGTTATTGATGCTCTTCCTTCTCAAGCGGTACCGGGCAGTTCCGAGTGTAACTGAATCCATTCCGGTGTGGGCAGTGATTAAGACAAGTGATGTTTTAGCTCTCGTTGCACTTCTGGCGATTTTATTCGCCTTTGTTAGTGGTATCTTTGAGCGCTACGCGAGTTATCTATGGATCGGAATGGGCTTGGCTATCCTTGCCTGCGTCCTCGGGGTAGTTACCATGTGGGGTGTCCGGTCTTGGAGTCCGGCCGATCCGAATAGCCGAGTCGGCCAGTTGGTGAGAGCGTTGCAGGACGGCGGCATGCGACTGCGCTCGTCGAGGCGACTTGGGGCATGTTTAATTCTGGCGCTGGCCATTGCGACATTATTGGTGGGCGCACAGTCACTCGCGCAGGTAGCCTTTGTAACGGAACTTCCATTCGCTGGAATAGTAGCAGTCGCTGTAACTGGCCTGGTTGCTTCTCTTTTGCCGTTTCACGCCCCAATGGGGATTGGCACGGGCGATTTGGTCTGGGTGGGGACGATGACCGTGTTTGGTATGCCGCTTGAACAAGGAGTCGCTATAGCGCTGTCGATGCGAGTTGTGGTAATCATAACGATCGTGCTCGATGGTATCATCGGAGCAGCCATACTGGCTCGTGTAACCACCGTACCCACCACAGGGCTATCTTCGAACCAGTCAACGTGAAGGGGGTGCGTTCCAACAACGTATGCTTCGCATTACCAGGTGAATTTAATGTACAAGATTATGTTCCTGATCCATGAATATCCGCCGATTGGAGGTGGGGCAGGTGTCGCGGCACGAAACGTGTGTGAAAGGCTGGCGGCCTCCGGGAATACCGTGACAGTTGTAACGACAGGGACAAAAGAGTCTCCTAGAGACACCGTCGAGGCGGGGGTGCGAGTCATTCGAATCCCAACCAGCCGACGAAGTGCACAGCACCATAATATCCCAATGACGTTTGCCCAATTCCTTGTTCGAGGTGTAATGTTGTGCAGGCGCCTGCTGAGGTCTGAACGTTTTGATGTGATTCAAGCTTTCATGGGGATACCTGCGGGACTGCTTGGAGTGTTGGCACGAAATGGCAAGTCTTTACCTCTGGCAATATCCTTGCGGGGCTCGGACGTCCCAGGTTATAGTCCGGACCAATTCGAATACCAGGATATCGTGTTAAGGCCGCTGGTCAGGCATGTCTGGAAATACGCAGATGCAGTCACGACGATCAGTCGATCGATGGTCAGACTCGCCCGGTGGACAGATCGGCATGTGCCAATCGAGTTAATTTATAATGGTGTGGACACGCAACTATTTTCGAGTACGAGAACCGAAATGCGAACGGGAGATGAGCCTCTGCGAGTGCTCTGCGTGTCGCGCCTGGTGCAGCGAAAAGGGATTCAGCATCTTATCGAAGCACTCGGGATGGTACGGCGCAATGCCGCGTTTCCGTTTACGTTGACGATCGCCGGAGACGGAGACTATGCGGAGACATTGCAGGCAATGGCAAAGGGGCAGGGATTGGACGATATTGAGTGGTGTGGGCCTCAGCCGCACCAGACGCTGCCGGAGCTTTACGCGAAGGCTGAAGTGTACGCTCTTCCCACACTGACCGAAGCATTTGGAATCACCTTTTGTGAAGCAATGTCAAGCGGTCTTCCGGTGATCGCCACTACAGTGGGTAGCCTCCCGGAAATAGTGCGTGAGGGAGTGGACGGTTGGCTCGTGACGCCGGGCGATTCGAATGCTGTGTACCATGCCCTTCTCAGGGCATGGCAAGCACGCTCGAACCTGGCGGTAATGGGCGTGACGGCACGAAAGCACGTTCAAGATAATTTCAGCTGGGATGCGGCCGCGCGACAGTATGAACGCCTGTACTGTAAGTTGGTTGAAGGTGTACCACGGAAAGGACTCAGAGAGTCCTGAGGAGAAGCTGTGCCGGTGCGGTCGGTAGCGCAGCATAAGTATCCGCTCTTACACAGGTCTGTTGGCGTATAGCAGGTTGGGCAGCGCGATGAAAGGTAGAAGTGTAAGCGTGTTACTACTGGCCTTGTGTGTGCTCGTCGGTGGTTTCATCCTGTTATGGCGAGAGCAGGATATCACTGGGGTCGCCATGGCAGTGACGGCCTCCCTCTGCGTGTTCGCAGTGGCTGTGCTGGGATGGCGGGTCGTTTGCCGGTGGCGACCGCTTGCAGGATTGGGGCGGTTGCTTGCGGGTCTGACGGTGGGATTGGCCCTCGCCTCCGCCCTCGGCACCTGGTACGGCTACTTTCTTGAAGGCCATCTGGTCACGTGGGAGTACCGCGCCGGCGTGGGCACGCTCATGGTGGGGGTGGGGGTTGCGATGCTGGCACTGGTGGGGTGGCCGGCAGGGATGGATCAGCCACTTGAACACAGCGGGCTGCGTCTGCGCGATTGGTGTACGGGCAGGACGGTGGGGGTGATGGCGGTGGTGGTTGCGGCGGGGTCGGCGGGGATTGGGTGGTTGATCCTCGATGCCATGCCGCACATGAGCGATGCGCTGACGTACCTGATCCAGGGGCGGGTGCTCATGGATGGGCGGTTGGCGCTTGATCCGCCCATGCATCCGGAACTGTTCCGTCATTCACTGTTCTTTGTCGAGGGTGAGCAGGCTTATTACGGCAAGTATCCGGTGGGCTGGCCGGCGGTGCTGGGGTTGTTCGATGCGGTAGGCGTTGCCATCCTCGCGGCACCGGTGATGGCCGGTGTCACCATCTGGGCCACGTTCCTGCTGCTGCGGCCGCACACGGGTGGGCGCATGGCCGCGCTGACCGCCCTGCTGCTGGCCGTCACGCCATGGTTGTGGTTCAACGCCGCCACATTCATGGCCCATGTGGCGAGCATGTGCTGGCTGATGCTGTTTCTGCTGGGCTTCGACAGGGCATGGTCCAACCGGAGTATCACGGCGGGGCTGCTCGGGGGCGTGGCACTCGGGGCAGCGGTGCTCACGCGGCCGCAGGATGCGAGCTTCTTCGCCTTGCCATGTATCGCCGTGGCGGGATGGCTGGTGCTGCGTCAGCCGCGACGTTGGCTGGGGCCGATGGGGGCGGTGGCTGTTGGGGCCATCCCGGCGGTGCTCGGCTACTTCGCCATCAACCGCCACCTGACCGGTGAGGGTGGCCAGACCGGTTACGGCGACACGCCGATCGGCGAGATCGCGAGTCAAGCGCCGCAATCGCTGGTGCAGTGGCTGAGTTGGCTACACGAGAACTGGGTGGGCCTGAGCCGTGAGTGGCTGGCTGGCGCAGCGCCCGTGGGTGTCGGGCTGGTGGTCGGGTTGGTGTTCGGATGGCGGTATGCACGCTCGCACAAGCTGTTGCTGGCTTGCGCGCTGAGCTTCTTCCTCGGCTACAGCCTTTTCATTTTTCAGAGCCGTCCATGGGTCGGGCCGCGGTGGCTGGTGCCGCTGCTCCCGGCCGGGGCGTTCATTCTTGCTTGCGGTCTGCGCGCGGCGTGGGCGGCGTGGCAGAGTCGGGATCGACACGCCGCGCTCGGGCTCGGGTGGCTTCGGATCGCGGCGACGGCGGTGGTGCTGACGTGGCTGGTGGTGGTACCGCTGAAGCTTGCTGAACTGCGGCTGCACCCGCCGCATGGTGTCGATGCCCGCGTGGTGCGGGCCGCGGAGGCGGCCGGGTTGAATGGTGCGGTTGTCGGGCTGCCCACGGAGCCGTTCGAGGCCGGGACCGAGGCTGACTTTACCTACAAGGACCCGCGGGCGGGGATGTGGAGGATGCGGGTTCCTTTTGAAGAAAGTCCCATCATTTACGTGCGGCGGATCGACGGCTGGCAGCAGAAAGCCCGGGAGGCGTGGCCGGGCCGGCGGCTCTATACCATCGATCCCGAACCGGCCGTGTTCAGGGTGCATCCGGTGAACGGGGAGCAGAAAGACCGGTGAAGCGGGGAACCTCGGCGTAAACACGTGCGGTGGGCGAAGCGGGGGGAGAACCGCCGGATAGCGGCCCGCTCGCTGCCTCGATGCCGTCGGCCGTGTCACGGCCCTTTGTGGCGGCTTTGGGATGCGGTGGTCGATCGGGTGAAATCGTCCGGATGATGCCTCGATTGTCGCGAGGCTGATGGGTGAGCCGATTGCCAAGCCACCGTCGTCCGGTCGCAGTTCGCGACAGCAGCGCGAACGCATGTCGCTTCGGTGGCATGGTCAGCAGCCGTCGTTCCGGGAGTGGCTGGTGGCCATGCGGCGCCCCCTTTCTGCGGGCCGCCATGGCCATCGGCCGCGGGCAACCCCGCAGGCCGCTGACCATGCCACCCTGTTTGGCAGTTACATGCGTTCGCCCTGTGGCGACTGCGTGTCACTTGCAGGCCGGCGCCGGCAGCTTACACTTCTGCCATGCTCGCGCAGGTCCACAGCTTCGTGTTGCAGGGCATCGACCCCATCCCGTGTGAGGTCGAGGTCGATGTGGCTGAGCAGGGCCTGCCCAAGACCACCATCGTCGGGCTGCCCGATGCGGCGGTGAAAGAGTCCACCGAGCGCGTTCGCTCGGCCATGGTCAACAGCGGCTTTCCCTTCCCCATGGCGCGGCTGCTTGTCAACCTCGCACCGGCT